>CALXND010000001.1 GCA_944389655.1 uncultured Clostridia bacterium
AATTTATCTCTTGGTATTTCTATATTTATATTCTTTAGGTTATGTTCCTTTGCTCCTTTTATTACAATTTTATCGTTCATTTTTAATCATATTCCTTCCCCTAATGAAAAATTTATTTCTATTTAAATATATTAGCACTATTATTATAAAACATTAGTTTGCAATTGTCAATGTTTTAAAATGAAACATGCACCATTGGGTTACTACTTATAAGCATATTTTTCAAATTTTTTCTTTACATTATGTGAATTTGGTAGTATAATATTATATACCGATGTTATTAATTAGCATTATAATGCTAAAACATCATGCAACTATTAATCTAATTTAGAAATAGGAGGAAGAACTATGCAGGAAAAATTAGGTTTAATTGGATGGATTGAAATTTATGCAGAGCATGGCGAGACAAACGCTTTGCTTCGGGTATGGCAATCGCAAATGCCAAAACTGGAAAAAGAGGGTTTTATAGTAACCACAATTGCCAGAACTTCAAAAGAGTTCAAGTTTTATTGTAAAATTGATTGGTCTAAACCTACAGTACCAAAAGGCGAAGCAGCAAGAATGCTTGAATTAAGTCAATCTGTAGCATAGTTGCAAAATCCCCACTTGCTATCCAAGTGGGGAAACTTTGTAAAAAAAGAAAATTTAAAGCAATACTTTTAATTAATCTGAATTACTGTATTGAACTCTGCTAAAATATTATAATTGTTCTCTGTATATTACATTTTTTCCTTCTTCTGTAAATGTTACAATTGGTTGTGTGTGCTCTTTAACACCATTTGTATAACTATCTATATTTTGTGCTTTAAATTCATTTTGTTTGATTTGGTTTGAAAAATTATCTGTCATATCAAGTATACCCATTTTTCTTATTCCACCTTTCTCTATATTTAAATCCATTATTATTTTACTATATTTTACTCAAATTTTCAATAATTATTATAAGTTATTACTGCATTTTTCGTCATATTGCCTTCTCCTCTCTTAATATAAGAATATTATAATGTTATGTTAATTATAGCATTTGATGTGACAAAAAGTCAAATTAATTATAAGTTCCCCTCAAGTTCTTTTATTTTATCTCTTAATTCTGCTGCCTTTTCAAATTCCATATTTGCTGCATATTTAAGCATTTCATCAGTTAATTTGTTTATTACATCTTCAATAGTTTCATCTTTACCAATATTGTATTTAGTTTCCGCTTCTTCTATAATACTTGCCTTAATAGAATCTCTAACAGATTTCTGAATAGTTTTTGGTGTAATTCCATGTGCTTCATTATATTCCTGCTGAATTCGTCTTCTTCTATTCGTCTCAGAAATTGCTTTTTCCATAGATTCTGTCAGTTCATCTGCATACATTATAACTTTTCCATCAGTATTTCTTGCTGCACGTCCAATTGTTTGTATTAATGAACGTTCTGAACGAAGAAATCCTTCCTTATCAGCATCCAAAATTGCAACCAAAGAAACTTCTGGAATATCCAGACCTTCTCTTAAAAGATTAATTCCAACCAGCACGTCAAATTCTCCTAGCCTTAAAGAACGAATTATTTCCATTCTTTCCAAAGCTTTAATATCTGAATGCATATATCTTACCTTTATATCAATTCCAGCTAAGTAGGCAGTTAAATCTTCTGCCATTTTTTTAGTTAGAGTAGTAACTAAAACTCTTTCGTTCTTTTCTACTCTTTGTCTTATTTGTTCTATTAAATCATCTATTTGATTTTCAACAGGTTTAACATCTATTTTAGGATCTAGTAATCCTGTAGGTCTTATAATTTGTTCTACAACATTTTCTTTTGAGTGTTCCTTCTCATAATCTGCTGGTGTTGCACTTACAAAAATAACTTGATTAATTCTTTCCTCAAACTCATTAAATTTTAGCGGTCTATTATCAAAAGCAGACGGCAACCTAAATCCATATTTTACCAAAGATTCTTTTCTTGCTCTATCTCCATTATACATTGCTCTTACCTGTGGAATAGTAGCATGTGATTCATCTATTAATAGTAGAAAGTCTTTTGGGAAATAATCAAAAAGAGTAAATGGCGCACTTCCTGGCTCTCTACCACTAATATGTCTAGAATAGTTTTCTATTCCTTGGCAAAAACCTGTTTCCTTCATCATTTCTATATCAAAGTTTGTCCTCTCCTCTATTCTTTGTGCTTCAATTAATTTTCCGTTATCTTTAAAATATTTTATTCGTTCTTGCAACTCTTCTTCTATAGTGTGTATTGCTCTTTCCATTTTATCTTGAGTTGTAACATAATGAGAATTTGGGAATATCATAACATGATTTCTTGTAGCAATTACTTTGCCTGTCAATGGATTTATTTCAGAAATTTTTTCTATCTCATCTCCCCAGAATTCTACTCTTATTGCACTTTCACTCTCATCAGATGGATATATTTCCAAAATATCTCCCTTTGCTCTAAAAGTACCTCTTTTGAAGTCTAGCTCATTTCTGCTATACTGCATTGTAACTAGCTTTTTCATTATTTCGTTTCTTTCTTTTTGCATACCAGGTCTTAATGAAACAATCATGTGTTCGTAATCAATTGGATCACCTAGTCCATATATGCATGACACAGATGCAACAATTATTACATCTTTTGTCTCAAACAAAGCAGCTGTAGCAGAGTGACGTAATTTATCTATTTCGTCATTAATAGAAGCATCTTTTTCTATGTATGTGTCCGATGATGCTATATATGCTTCTGGCTGATAATAATCGTAGTATGACACAAAATACTCAACATTGTTTTCTGGGAAAAACTCTTTGAATTCACTATATAATTGCCCTGCTAATGTCTTATTATGGGCTAAAACAAGTGTTGGTTTTTGTACTTTTTGTATTATATTTGCCATCGTAAATGTTTTTCCAGAACCTGTAACACCAAGTAATGTCTGATATTTCTTACCTTCCATAACTCCTTTTGATAAATATTCAATTGCCTGTGGCTGGTCGCCTGTTGGTTTATATTCTGAATGTAATTTAAACATTTCTACCTATACTCCTTAAATTATAATCTCTATTAACCTAAAATTAGTGTAATTGCTTTAAAAACTTATCATTTTTTCGTGTAATTTATATGCAAAACCTCCGATTTTTTCATGATTTTTAGTAGCTTTTAGTAACATAATATACCTTTACGCGAATTGGGTCACAAACTTTATTTTTTTAAACTATTTAACACTAAATAAAATTATTTAATATTAAATAATTTAAACATATTATTTATATCATATTTTGGGTAAAAATACAATAAATTCCACATCTTATTACCATAAGATATATTAAATTTTTTCTAAAGCAAAAAAGAATGATAATCAATATTATATCATTCTTCTTGTATTTTCTGTAATTTCTTGGTCGTTTTTTCGACCAAGAAATTACTTTAATATTTTCCAATTTCCCTTTTTAGTAGATCCCTCTCTTGTTATTATATTATTTTCTTTCAAAACCGCTATATGATATTTTACTTTTTCATTTATTACTTGGCTATTATTAATATCTAATTTTGTGCTGTCTAAAATAAAATCTACTTTATGCTTTTCTAATATATTTAATAAATTTTCTCCAGTTTCTAAATTGTCTCTTTGTAATAAAGTTTTCTACCATTTTTCAATTAATTCCGTGCTCTTTTCTAAATAAAATTATTAATAATATTTAATAGCTCATCAAAATTCTTGCACGATTTACAATTTTTAAAACTATTATGCATGCTAATAAATTCAAAATTACAATTTTTAGCAAATTCATAATCAGTATATGAATCTCCAATAACAATTGAATCATTTGATATTTCATCATTTATATCTTTTTCTATTATATCAACAACTTTAGAATTGGGTTTCTTTATATCATTTAGTGAATAATCCCTATAAAATATATATTCAAACTTTTCTGTTAGGTTATATTCTTTTAATATAAACTCTATCTACTTAGGACTTGAATTAGAAATCATAATTAAAGGTATCTTACAATTTTCAATAAAAGAAATGGCATCATCTTCTATTACAATTTGTTTATTTTTATATTTTTTGTAATATTCTATAAATTCTACTTCACTAAAATTCTCGTACCATTTCTCATACTCTTTTTCATTAATTCCTAAAAGTTTTAATCTTGTATTTCTACTTTTAAAATCATTATTATTATAAATTTCATCTGGATTAGCTACATTATTATACTCTAGCCATTTTAACATAACAGATTTTAATCTATTATCATACTTGTGAATAGTGATGGTATCTTCTAAATCTATTAAAATATACTTACTCAAAATATCCCTCTTGAAGCTTTCTACCTATAGTACATCCCACATTATGTTTTTTTAATTTTTCCATTTCTTCTTTTGTACTAATACCACCAACACAATTAAATATTTTCTTAGTTAATTTTGAGTATTTTATAGCATTATCCAGATCTCCACCTGAAGCCTTACCATCATGTTCTACTGAAACATAGTTAAATTCAGAACAATAGGGTTCAAATAGTTTTATTTTCTCTGGAATATTAACAACAGTATTTGTTCTTCTATCAATACTATCTAATCCTACAATGATTTTTTCAGGTTCAAAATCTTTAAGCAACTCTGGAGTTGCATGAGTACCTATAATTACTTTTTCAGCCCCCATATCTAATAGCTTTTGTATTTCTTCTTTTTTTCTAATACCTCCACCAACACGAACCTTTTTTATTTTCATAATCTCTCTAATAATTTCTAAACTTTGACTCTCTCCATAAAATCTATCTAAATCAATTATATTTACTTTTGGATAATCTCTAATAATACTTATCGCCTTTTGTATTGGATATTTTTCTAAATATCTAATTTTTTTATTCATTATATCCATGCTTAAAACAAAATTAGAATCATACTTTACTAATGAATCAAATGAAATATTATTCATTTCACAAATACTTTTTCCTCTATTATAAAGTAATTCTATATCATCTAAAAATTGATTTTGAAATCCATAACTTCTGAGTTTTTTAATATAATCTTTATGATTATTACAAAGTGTACATACTAAATCATCAGTTGTAGTATGATGGCGAGTAGATACATAAGTTTTATAATCTATATTCTCTAAAATCGAAAAATCTTTATTTTTATCCATATATTCATAGCTGATTTCTAGTGTTCCTGTTTTAACGTTTATATTTTTTTTAGTAAATATTTCTTTTAATATAATTAACGTTTGACCTGTACCTATATTACCGTCAAATATTTCAATATTGCTTGGAAAGCTATTATTTATGCTAATATTATTAAGAGTTATTTTTCCTTCATCATATAATTGTTTCATATTTTGATCATGTACACCAAATTTTACATATGAATAATCTGTACCATGCAAAATTTTAAAAAATGGGCCAATTAAAATCGCAGAATATAAAGGACAAACAATATGATTAGCATCATGAATATTAGATATTGTCTTATAAAGTAACATTTTATGGTCACCCTCAATTAATCTATTCTCAACATAAACATCATTATCAGTTTTTTGTAATGAAAAACGTGGAGTATCAATTACTTTATTTCTTAAACACTCTATGATATTTTTAACATCTTCTTCCATACATTTTTGAGAAACATCAATATTATTAATTTCTCTATTTAATGCTCTTTTATAATCTTCATAAAAAATTCGGTAACTAGCATTTAACATATATTCACAAACGATAAATGCCTTTTTAATTTCTAATGGAAATAATTTTTTCAAATTTTCTCTAAAATCAACTAATTCATTATAAGTTTTTTTTGCATAATATTCATTTGATCTACTTACAAATAAACCATCATTAATTTTACTAACTAAATTTTCTATATTTTCTGAATTATTTAATTTAATTAATCCTAGATAATCAAAATCATTTTCTTTTAATAAATCATCATTTTCTTCAATAATTTTCTTAGATTTCGTATTAATACTCTTAAACTTATCAGTAGTAGCCCATGCTAGATGACTTAAACAATGCTTAACTTTTTCTTTTCTTAACAACTCCTTGTCTGGATTAACTCCTAATATGTTATAAAATAATTCTATTTTTTCTTTTGTATCTAACACATGAATTTCCAAAGCACTATAATCAACTTCTGGAATATCATATCTTGAACAACAAAAGTCTATAAAATAAATTTCATCATTATAATATAAAATATTTTCTTTATGAAGATCTCCATGTACGAATACTTTCCCATCTCTAATATGACTATGAATTTTTTTTATGGCATTGGCTAATTTTTCAACAATTTCATCAGTAATCTCTATTTCATTTAAAGTTTTCCCCTTGATTTTTTCTATTATAATTGTGTTTGTATTATCATCACACTCAATAAATTTGGGAATATTTTCTTTTAAAAGGCTATATGCATATTTTTCATTTTCATACATACCGTTGCTTTCTTTAACAATTTTAATTATATTATTATTATCTTCATCAATGTAATTAATTCTTCTTATCCCCATAATAACCTCCATTCCGTCGCTACGCTTGGCACAAAGTGCCATGAAAAATCTTTATTTTCTGGGTTAACGACTATTTTTATTTATTAAGTTTCCATAACATGATATAATATCTCCCAGAATATATAAATTAACTACAGAGCACGGGGAGGTGAGTAGAATATTATCTCAACCTCATTTGGGTAAAAATCCGCATAATAACAGGTGTCGAATATCTTTTCAAGTACAAATAAGTGGCGCTTCTAAGCCTGCACACTAATCATTGTTAAACAAATTCTCTGTTTAGTGCTAGATATTCAGTCAATGTTTATATATTCTAAAATTCATTTTTAGGAAGTATATACCAATGTTAAAAATTGTATATCCTATTTGTTGTGGCGTCGATGTCCACAAGAGGTTTATTGTTGCAACCATTGCATTTACCAATGATAAAAATATCACTTCTTATATTACAAAAAGATTTGATACTTACAACGAAGACCTTGAAATATTTAAAGATTGGCTTCTTGAACACAACTGTAAAGATGTTTGCATGGAATCTACCGGCAAGTACTATATTCCTATTTACAACGTTTTAGAAGATTATGTTCATGTTATCGTAGCTAATCCTAAATATGTCAAGGCCATTCGTGGTAAAAAAACTGATAAGAAAGACTCTGTTTGGATTGCTGACTTATTCAAGCATGACTTAGTTCCTGGAAGTTATATTCCACCTAAGCCTATCAGAAAATTACGTGAATTGTTTCGTTATCGTTTTAAATTAGTGAACAACCGTACTTCTGAAAGAAACCGTTTACAAAATTGTTTAACTGTTTCAAATATCCAATTAGCTTCTGTTCTTACCGACATGGCAGGTAAATCTGCTCAAGCTATTATTAATTATATCACAACTTGTGACACTTTTGATATAGATTATTGCAAATCTTTATTAAAAGGTTCTGCTAAATCAAAAGCTGATGATGTAATAAAAGCCATTGTTGGATATTCTATTAGTGATGAACAATCTACTAAAATTGATGTATGCACAAAACATCAGAAGAATTTGGATGAACATATTCAAGATGTTCAAGATAAAATTTATGAGTTAGCAAAACCTTATCAAAAACAAATTGATCACATTTGTACTTGCCCTGGTTTCAGTAAAGACTCAGCTATTTATACTATAGATGAAATTGGTGTTTATATGACAGCTTTTAAATCAGCTAAACATCTTTGCTCTTGGGCTGGTCTTACACCTCAAAATAATGAAAGTGCTGGTAAGAAAAAGTCTGTACATATCAGTAGAGCAGGTGTTTATCTTAAACCACTTCTCATAGAATGTGTAAACAATGCCATTAAGAAAAAGGATAATCCATATTTTAAAAATAAATATGATAGAATTAAAAAACATCGAGGTCACAAAAGAGCTATTGTTGCTATATCAAGAATGATGCTTACTTGTGTCTATCACATGCTTTTAAAAGATGAAGATTTCAATCCTTGTGATTTAGATTACACCGAAATACCAGAAGAAGTTTTTGAAAATCGCAAACAAAAATACATCGACAGTGCAATTTTCTTACTTCAAAAACAAGGCTTTACAATTACCAAAGATGATGTTATTTATGCAACTAAATAAACCTATTTATTAAATTAATTTAATATTTTTTTACACAGTAGTAAATTTTTAAAATTTTAACCGCTACTGTTATTAATCATGCTCTTTTTTAATTTTTCTTTTTTCACACTAACCTCCTCTTTTTTAAAATTAATCATAATATTCACTTGTTTCATTTGTAAAATCATTTACTACAAATAATACTAGATTGATTTTTTGTATTACGTTTCATCTGTTAGTGTTAATAATAATTTTAGAAAAACAATTGCTAGTTTTTTTAGAACCATATATTACAACGAATTTTTGCTCAGATGGAGAAGCAGCAATATTAATGGAAAACTTAGTGCTGTGCGTTTCTTGATTGTTTATTATTTCAGTATTTCTTTTTCAGTAAGCAATCTAGGTGATTTTATAATTTTGTATTCCGCTTTATTATCCTCAAGTGGATTTACACAAATTTGGTCACAAACTTTTTTGTTCATTTAGGTTTATTTAGTTTTTTTAGGGTTATTTCGTCATTTTTTCTCAAACTAATTAAAACTAAAAGAGTCTAAAAGTGCCTATTTAAAGCCATTCTTGAGAGTGGTCATACTAACTAACAAAATACTCCACGTTGTTCTCTGGGAAGAATTCTTTGAACTCTGAATAGAGTTGTCCAGCTAGTGTTTTATTGTGTGCAAGCACCAATGTTGGCTTCTGTACTTGCTGTATTATGTTAGCCATTGTAAAGGTCTTTCCAGAGCCTGTAACACCTAGAAGTGTCTGGTACTTCTTTCCTTCTTTTATTCCATTTGATAAATATTCTATCGCTTTAGGTTGGTCTCCTGTTGGCTTATAATCTGAATGTAATTTAAACATATCAACTATCCTTTCATAAAACTAAATCTTATTTTATCACTTTTATATAAAAAGTACAAGGCTAATTTAAAACCTTGTACTTGCATTACTAGCTATTTTCGGTGCTTCTATTTGCTATTTCTATAGCTTTTGTAACTATATTACCACATGTTTTTGATGGTACATTTCCCCATCCTCCGTCTTGTTTTACTTGATCAAAAACACCTAGTTCCTTAGCAATTTCCTCTCTCAATTTATCAGAAATAATAGTTTTATGATTAGACATAACTGTTACCTCCCTAAAATCAATCTTTAAGATTATACAATTTTTCAATTCTTATTTATGAGTAATAATTTTAAATAAAGTTAATTATTCTTAAATTTACAAATTAAAACTTCTATTTTTTTGATTTATCCACACATAAATTCTATAAAAATGAAAAATCGCTTTTAATCGGATATTCTAATTAAAATTATTTTGTGTACAATAATTTATAATATTTATTATAATATCCGTCATTATTATTTTAACCTTTTATAGAAAAAATATTTTTTTATTTTATAGAAAATTTAACAATTTTTTCCACGCAAAAATTTTAGACGCCTCTAGGTGAGGCTTCTATTTTTCTTGCAAGATACTTCTTGCAGTTTACTTATTTTCTGATGTCACTCCTCATTCTTCTCCTTTTGTTAATAATTCATGTTTTGGTACATAAATAATTGCAATTAGTGTATTGCTATTATGCTTAACGGTTTGGATGTATTTTTCCTTTGCATGCATTATTGAGATTTTAACACAGTTGCAATCTCTTGATTTAGATTCGTCAGCTATTACTTCAAGATACTCTATTTCTTGATTTTCTAATAACGTTTTAACATCCTGCTTTGAAGGTAAATATACTTGAAAAGCTTCCCAATCAATATCTTCGCAGCATATTGATTTCATGCACTCATCGATTAATATCTCCAAATTATTCCGTTCTTCTTTTTCCAGCTCCTCTAAGATTTCTTCAATCCTAATAGTCTTGCTTTCCTTCATAGTGTTTTCCTCCTTAGAAAATAAGTTTTATAAAATATACAACTTAGTATATAATTAATTTTATCATTTTAAATGAGTTATGTCAATCTTGTGCAACTTTCTATTTATTCATTATATAATTTACCCTATCTTTTCAATATCAATCCTTGCATTTTCATATTCTACATCTTCAAGAGATAAACCTCCAAGTTGTAATACATCGCCTGCATTTAGTCTTAATATAACAGTAGCAGTTAAAGTATATCTATTATTTACTATTTCCTCCGAAAGAACTGCTCCTTCATTTAAAGTATCTGTTTGAGGAACATTATTAACCAATAATATTGCATTAAAATTAAATCTTCCATCCACTGCTTGGTCTACCCCTGTAAGACTATAAGAAATTTGATAAATTCCATCTTCATTTATATTAATTTGACTTGTTCCAGGAGTATGAGTTAGTGCTGTTCCTTCTTCTATTTGATTTTCACTAAAATTTATAATAACATTGCCTTCTGATGTATTGTCACCAGGCCTTGCAACTGCCACTAAAATATCTTTTTGCACATTTGGATTATTCATACTAATAAATATTATAATCGCAATTACCAAAAATATAAGAGTAAAAATTGAAATAACCTTTACCATATTACAAATATTGCACTTATTGTACTTATCACACTTCATATCACACTTCATAAAAAACCTCCTCTTTACATATTTTATGAGGTTTTTAAATAAAAAGTGAGCAAAAGGGGTCAGACCCTAATTGCGCAAAAAAGCTTGTATCTCTTGCTATTACTGTATTATAGCATTTGCGCAATTAGGGTCTGACCCCTTTTGCTCACTTTAAAAGATTATTCCACTTCCATAATCGTGAATTTCTAACCCTTTAAAGTCTATTAAATTCAAATTGTATTTTTTTAAGTGCTCACAAATTTTTTCTCTATTGTTTAATTTTGAACCATCTCCAAATAATACAAAGTTATTGTCAAATACTAATGTTGCGCCACCTATAAAGCCATGCATTTTTGATTCTTCTCCACTTTTTTGAAGCAATTTTATATTGTTCTCTTCTACATATAAAGCATCAATGCCATTGGCTCTTAATACTTTTTCTATTCCCTTATCTGATGTTATACATGAGTTACTACTTGTTATTGCTATTGAACATTTTACATAGCCTTGTTTTACTAAAATATTAGGTTTTATGCTTTTATCTGTATAATCGCTTCCTATTATATTATTTCCTATTTGGCAACAATTATATTTAACATCTTTTGGATATTCTTTTCCTACATTTTCTTGCCCCATTTTAAAAGAACTATTTTTATATGGAGCATTTGGTGCTGATATAATTTTATTATTTATTTTGCAATAAAATATATCACTATGGCCAGATATTTCTTCGTACACATCATCTGATAATGGTAATTTTACTATATTAAAGTGTTTACTTAAATAATTATATTCTTTTTCTCTTATTCGTGTGTCTATTATTAAATTATTCACTTTTATCGTTCCTTTTCAAAGTATTAAATTCTTTTATCTTAAAAAATCCAGATACAAGTAAATTAAACAACATTAAACTCCTGCATTTCCACTTAGCATAAGTCCAGCATACGCTGTTGAATATTCTGCTGTTATTTCTTTTACAATTTGTTTTTCTTCTTCCATTAAGTTTCGACCTAGATGAGACATTCTCTTATCTAATTTATGTGTCATTTTAGCACATTCTTTAAGTTCTTTTTTTACACCTTTTGGAATTTGTTTATTATATTTATAATTAATTTTGTGTTCTAAGCTTGCCCAAAAATCCATCGCCATTGTTCTTATTTGAATTTCTACCTTTACCTCAATTGTTCCTACTGATAAACTTACAGGAACAGATAATATTAAGTGGTAACTAGAGTATCCACTTTCCTTTGGTGTTGTAACATAATCTTTCTTTTTTAGTATGGTAAGATCTGGCATGTTTTCTAGCATTTCTACTATTTTAAATATATCTGGTATAAATGAGCATATTATCCTTATACCTGCAACATCATTAATAGTTTTTACTAAGTTTTCGTATGTTGGGTCTAAACCTTTCTTTTTTAGCTTTTTGTTAATACTTTCTTTGCTCTTAATTCTACTACTTACATGTTCTATTGGATTGTATTTATGTAGTGTTTTAAATTCGTTATTTATAATATCTATTTTTGTTTCCATTTGTTTTAACGCAGCTGTATACATAAGTGTAAGTCTCTTATATTCCATATCTTCTTGCAGTTTATCTTCCTTTTTAACTACTATATCTTCTATGGCTAATCAACTCCCTTCGTATATATTTATACACCACTTTTATGTCCATTATGTGTAAATTTGCTGTTTATTTAAAGTTTTTATATTTTTTAATTCATGACTTATAAAGTTTTATACTAGTCATAGTTAATATATTTAAAATTTGTTTCAAATATGTCGGTCAAGATGATTTTCAAACTAATTCTAAAGAAATTTTTGCAGCGCCCTCAACAAACTTGAGATTCCCTACAAAAATTTCTCAAGAATTAGTATTTTCAAATCACATTCCATTCCATATTCTCACAAATTTTAAATATATTAACTATGACTTTAGCTAAAGGAACTTTGTAAGTCGTGGATTTTAGTATTAAAACGTATCTTCTAAATTTTTCTCTTTTAATTTATTGTTTGTGTTTTCTTCAATTATCGCATACAAAATTGAAACTACTGGAAGTCCTACAATCATACCCATTATGCCAAATAAGCTTCCTCCAATTGTAATTGCAACCAGCACCCAAATGCTTGGAAGACCAATATTTTTTCCTACAACATGTGGATAAATTAGGTTTCCTTCTACTTGTTGAAGTACTATTATAAATAAAATAAATATTAATGCTTTAATTGGGTCGATTGCTACTATTAGTACTGCACCAATAAATCCAGATATAAATGCTCCAACTATTGGAATAAATGCTGTTATTGCAGTAAGTGCTCCTATTGGCCCTGCATATGGAATTCCTAAAATAAACATACCTATAGCACATAGTGAGCCTAGTATTACTGCTTCTTTTGCTTGCCCTGTTAAAAAGCTTCTAAATGAATCTCTAGCAAGTCTGCTAACTTTTATAATATAGTCTGCTTTTTCTTTTGTGCAACGCGCATATATAAATTTCTTTGCTTGCAATTTTAGATTTTCCTTATTTGCTAAAATATATACTGCAAATATTATTGATATAAAGAAGTTTACAATATTTGATAATAGGCTAGATACTTGGTTTATTGTGATATTTAATACATCTTTAGATAAATTCATTATTCCATTTTTTAATGCTTCTGTATCTATATGTATATTTTGTATAAAATTATTTATATCTGGAAATCTTTGCGTAATATCAATTGCAAAATTTTTGGCATCTTCTAAAAAATTTGGTATATTGCTTATTAAGTTTTTTATAACCTCTACAAATTGTGGAATTATTAATACTAAAATTATAGTTATTACAGCTATTATTGTAATTATTGAAAGTGCTATAGAAAATGGTCTTTTTATTTTGTTTGTTCTTGTTACATTACTTTTTCCATCTGGTTTTACAGTTTTAGAGCTTTTATCGGCGTTTTTCTTTCTTGACTTGAATATTTTGTTTTCATATATGCTCATAAATATATTTAAAATAAATGCTATTGCTAATCCCCATATAAACGGAGAAATAATGTTTAGGAACTCTTTTACGCCTCCCCATACTGGACCAATGTTTAAAAGTGCTACTAATAAAACTATAGCTATTACAACAATTTTTATAATTTGCTTTGTATTTTCTTTATCTAGCTTCATAATCTACATACTCCTTTTTAATATATTCCTATTTTTTTCATATAATTAATATATGCATTATCTATATTTTTCCATGTTTCTATCTCATTTTCCAAGGCTTCTATGTTAAGATGTTGACCACTAACATCTTCGTAGTAATTAATAATACTTTTCTTAAATTCTATTGGGGTTCTACCAATAATTCTTGCAATATCATCATATTTATTACCAACGCCACCAAAACCAAAGTCTATAAACGCTGTTACTTTATTATTATCATCAATTAATATGTTACTGGAATTCAAGTCTCCGTGAACTAAACAAGTAGAATTCTCATTTTTTACATTATTTTTAAATTTCCAAAATTTCATATCTTCTTCACTAACATGACGTTTTAATAATTCATCTAAGAAGTTTTTTAATTCTAAGTTCATATCATTTAGTGATATTTCATTTTTGGATATAATATTTTCGTATGCTGTTTTTAAATCTTTTTCACTAAAGTCTAATTTATGTAATTGATACATGAATTTAGCTACATCTTCTGATACATTATTAATTTCATTTTCAGTCAATTCATTCATTTTTTCAGCAAGTGTAACTCCTTCTATTTTCTTATGCATACTAAAAGGTCTGCCTTGCTTATCAAATTTAAGTTCTAGTTTTACCGTATTGTAATTTGTCTTTTCATAAATGTAATTTGAAAATATGTAATCTTTTATTATTGTTTTTGACCAAAATTCATCACGTGGAAATCTAAAAAAATATTCTCCATCAGGCGTTTTAGCATTATATACTATATTTGTCCAACCAGTAGATATTTTAGTAAGTCTATTAATTGTTTTTCTCACTAATACTTCTTTTATTATTTTTTCAAAATCGTCATTTTCTTCAAAATATATTTTTTTATCTATAGGAAACACGCTCCTTCTTTTTTCTTCTATCAGGATTTTTTTAACTAAATCTAAAATTTTATCTTCTGAATTCTTATCATAATTGTTGTATATTATATAGTCAAATTTATTTTTAAGTTTTTCGTTGCTTATTACATTGTTGTAATGTTCTTCCATTTCTAATAATCGTTCTTTTTCTTTTGACTTTTCCAAATTTCTTTCAGTAATTTTGGATTTTGCAATATCTATATCTTGTGGAAAAATATATATTGTCTTAATATCTGGTCGTACTTTTTTCCAATCATCTATTGTAGTATAGTGCATTTCAAAAACCATATTTTCTTTTGAATATATATCTTCACTAAGATATGCATATGTACCCCCAAAAACATCAAAAGAATATGCAATTTTATTTTCGGCTTTTAATTTTTCTATTTCTTCTTTTGTCATAAATAAACCGTTTTTTTCTCCTGGTCTCTTTTTCCTGGTTCGTATTGTTCTTACTTTTTTAAATCCTAATTTTTCTGATATTTTTTCTACATAGTATGATTTACCTACACATGTAATTCCAACTAGAGCAAGTAACATATTTGCCTCCTTTGCTATATTTGCGATTATACCATATTGTATGTTAAATGGCAAATGTGTTCAAAATGCAATAAAAATCGCCAAAATTAGCTAATAAATAGTTTTATATTCTTCTGTAGACCAAAGCTGTATGGTTTTTATAAAATGTAGTAATTTTCATTTAAGCCAAATATTATATGATTTTTATTTTTGATTGGAGTGCTTAAGGTGGGGACCGACAAGTTTACAAACTGTTATACGAGGATATTTCCGAGTATTTACAGTTTGTACGCAGTTGGGGGCCGGAAATCAAAAATCAAAATTATATAATATTTGGCTTAATAAACATATTTAATAGAACCATACAGCTTTGGTCGGCTTTTAAAGTTTTAACCATTAAATAGCATCTCTTGTTAATCTCAAACTATTCAAAGTTACAGTAATGCTACTTAATGTCATTGCAATTGATGCAAGCATTGGGTTCATTGTTATTCCAGCAAAGTGAAATACTCCCATTGCAATTGGTATCATACAAACATTATAAAAGAATGCCCAAAATAGATTTTGTTTTATGTTTCTAACTGTTCTTTTGCTAATATTGATTAATTTATCTATTTTTTCCAAATTATCACTCATCAAAACCACATCACTGCTATCCATTGCTATATCTGTCCCACTGCCTACTGCTACTCCAATATCGGCAGTTACTAAACTTACACTATCATTAATTCCATCACCGCACATCATAACCATTCCTTGTTCTTTTAGGTGCTTTACTTGATTGGCTTTTTCTTTTGGTAATACATTTGCTATAACTTTATGTATTCCTACTTCATGTGCTATTACATCTGCTGTTCTTTCATTATCTCCTGTAAGCATTACTACTTCTATATTTTTTGTTTGTAGTTTTTTTATTGCTTCTTTTGAATTTTCCTTTATTGTATCTTTAAGGCCAATTAGTGCTATTAATTTCTCGTTTTCTGCAACAAATATAATGCTATTGCCATTTGTCTCCAGTTCTTTTTCGTCTTCTAATGCAAAATCTATTGCAATATTGTTTTGATTCATTAATTTATTGTTTCCTACCAAATAACTATTTCCATTATATTTTGCTTTAATTCCATAGCCTGCTATATTCTTAAATTCTTCTACATTTTCTGGCTCTATATTTTTTTCTTTAGCATAGTTTACTACACCTCTTGCTATTGGATGTTCTGATTTGTTCTCTATGCTTGCTACTATTTTTATTATTTTTGCATTTTCTACACTTAATACTCCATTTTCTGTGTTTTGTTCTACCTCTGCTTCCTCGACTTGCTTTCTTTCTGCTTCTGTGTCTATTTTTGCTTTATTTTCGTCTTCTAAATAATTGTATATCTTACTTACACTTAATTTACCTTGTGTAATTGTTCCTGTTTTATCAAAGACTACTATTTTAGCCTTGTGCGCATTTTCTAGGCTTTCACTATTTTTTATTAGTATTCCGTTTTTACTTGCTAAACCAGATGATGCAACTATTGCAAGTGGCGTGGCCAATCCCAAACTGCATGGGCAAGCAACTACAAGTACTGTTATTAAAACATTAATTGAAAACGCAATATCTCTTCCAATTATTAACCATACACATGCAGCAAGAATTGCTAAAATAATTATTGCCGGAACAAAATATCCGCTTATCTTATCTGCTATTTTGGCGATAGGAGCTTTTGTATTTGTAGCTTCCACTACCATCTTTACAATTTCTGATACTGTAGAATCTCTTCCTATTTTTTCTGCTTTATACTTTATCCATCCCTCATAATTAATACTTCCTGCAATTACTTTGTTTCCTACTTCCTTTTTGGCAGGGATACTTTCCCCTGTGATAAATGCTTCATTTATGTGTGTTACGCCTTCTATTACTTCGCCATCTACTGCTATTTTTTCTCCTGGTTTACAAACCACAATATCTCCTTTTGATATTTCGTCTAGTGTTACTTGCTTTTCTTTTCCATCTTTTATTACTGTAGCTTTATTAGGTGTTATAAGCATTAGGCTTTGTATTGCTTCTTTGGTTTTATCTTTATTTCTATTTTCTACATATCTTCCAATATTTATAAAGAATAGTATAATTACAACAGATTCATAATACAGTCTTTCTACATATTCATGGCTTCCTCTTATTATCATATATGTACCATATACGCTATATAAAAAGCTACTTAATACTCCAAGCATAACTAGTGTGTCCATGTTGGCGGTTTTGTGTATAAGATTTTTATATCCATTTTTTAGAATATCTCTTCCAAGATACATAGCAAAAGCGCTAAACAATGCTAGTATAACCGTATAATTAATTGGGTTTGTGTGCATACTGAATACAGGTATTTCTGGAAGACCTATCATATGAGCCATAGCAATATATAATGTTAAAATTGCTATTGCCGTAAAAATCCACAATTTGTATTTTCCTCTAGATTTTTTCTTTTCTTCTTTTTCTAATTTATCAATTCCTAAACTTTCAAATCCAGCTTTTGCAACAAACTTTTCTATTTGCCCTACATCTAGTTTGTTTTCGTCATATTCTATACTAGCATTATTCATAACTAAATTCACACTGGCATTTAGTATTCCGTCTTGTTTGTTTAAGTATTTTTCTAAACCACTTGAACAAGCACTGCATGTCATTCCATCTATTTTTAATAATACTTTTTTCATTTATATTTAGCCTCCTTTCGTGTTAATTAAATTTATATGTTTACTTAACATTATCCTTTCAGCATAGAGATTTACAACTGACTTATGTAATTATTAAAAGTAATTTTCTTATTCTGCTTCAAAGCCTGCATCTTCTACTGCTTCTTTTATTTCGTCTATGCTTATTTGTTCTTCATTATACTTTATTTCTGCATTTGCACTTTCTAAACTTACATGTGCTTCTTCTATTCCATCTTGATTATTTAGCACCTTTTCTAATCTTGTACTACAGCTTGTACAATGCATTCCTTTTATTTTTAAAACTATATTTTCCATTTTTACCTCCATTCGAGCTGATTTAGCTCCTTTACCTAATAACCTTTGCGCAAATGGGGTCTGACCCCATTTGCGCAAATACTATCTAATGAAATTTGTTAAATTTACTTTTTCTTGTTCTGGTGGATTTATTCCTTTTTCTTTTCCTGCTTCAATACATTTTAAATAGTATGCCATATTTTTTCCAAGTATTCTCATTATTTGCATTCCTTCTTCATCTTTTCTTACATCTTCTGGAGTTGCTCCATGTACCATATTCCAGTATCTTGAAGATATAATTGGCATTTGAGTTATTCCAAAGTATTTGTTTAATTGGTCATATGTAGCAGTTGTTCCAGCTCTTCTTGCAGATATAACTGTAGCAGCTGGTTTAAACAAAAACCTATCAATTTTTCCACCATTTGAAGCGGAATAAAACACTCTGTCCATAAAAGATGTAATTGCTCCTGTTGCTCCTGCATAATGTACTGGACTTCCAAATATAAATCCATCTGCTTCTTTAGCTTTTTCTACAAATTCATTTACTACATCGTCGAATACACATTTTCCTGTTTTGCTACATGTTTTACAGGCAATGCAACCTGCAATTGGTTTATTTCCTACCCAGAAAATTTCTGTATCTATACCCTCTTCATTTAAAGCTTTAGATACTTCTTTCAAAGCTGTGTATGTACATCCTTCCTTATGTGGTCCCCCATTGACTAATAAAACTTTCATTTTGACTCCTTTCTTTAATCATTGATTACTTTTTTAGATTTTAATTTGCAATTCATTTTCTAGTATTAAATGAATTGCAATTGGTTACAGTATAATGGTTTTAGGACCAGCAAAGTACAAAAAACTTGAAAAATATACATATACTTTGCTTTAATTTTGTTATTAAATACCACTATCCTGTAACTGCAATTATTTTTACCTTTTTAATTATATTTATTAACCCTTGTATTAATGTTACAATTTATTGTTGAATTTTTCCTTTACAGTTATTATTTTAATGATTTAATTGCTTTTACAGTATTATATCAAATACAATCAAATAACAACTTACAGTTACTATTTGCTACTGATGCGCTTAATTCAGATTTTCTTTCGCAACTTGATTTATCATATTAGCATAGTCTTTTAATTTTTCATCTAACCTCGTTTGGCACTTTACAAATACTTTAACTAATTTGCTTACATCATCTGTAGTCTGTGCATAATATAATGCTTCTTTATATTCTTTATTGTACTCATTATCTTATTTGGCTTAATAAACATATTTATTAAAACCATACAGCTTTGGTCTATAGAAGAATATAAAACCATTATATTGTAACTGTTTTTCTATTAAAACTTTAATTCGTATTATAATTTAATTACTTTCTCCCAAGATAAGTTTGGCTTTCCAAAATGACCATAATTTGTTGTTTTTGTATAAATCGGTTCTTTTAAATTTAAATACTCTATAATGCCACTTGGAGTTAAATTAAAGTTTTCTTTAATTAGTATTACTAATTCTTCCTCTGTCTTTGTTCCTGTTCCAAATGTATTTATATAAATAGACAAAGGTTCTTCCATTCCTATAGCATATGATACTTGTATTTCACATTTTTTTGCATAACCATTTGCAACTATATTTTTTGCTATATGACGAAGCATATATGTCGCACTACGATCAACTTTGCTAGCATCTTTTCCAGAAAAAGCCCCTCCTCCATGCCTAGCGTATCCACCATATGTATCTACTATTATTTTTCTACCAGTAAGCCCAGTGTCTCCAAGTGGTCCACCAATTACAAACCTACCTGTTGGATTTATATAGATTTTTGTATTTTCGTCCATCATTTCTTTTGGTACAATAATGTCTATTATGTTTGTAATAACATCTTTCTTTAATACTTCTTGACTTACTTCTGCATTATGCTGTGTGGAAATTAATATTGTTTCTATTCTTTTTGGAATTTCGTTTTCGTATTCTACTGTTACTTGAACTTTTCCATCTGGCCTTAAATATGGTATTATTCCTTCTTTACGCACATCTGACAGCCTTTTAGATAGTTTATGTGCCATATCTATTGCATATGGCATATAGTTTTCTGTTTCGTCTGAAGCATAACCAAACATAATACCTTGGTCTCCTGCTCCACCAATATCTACCCCCATTGCAATGTCTGCACTTTGCTTTGTGATATTTACATCTATTTTACATGTTCTATAGTCCATATCTAATTTAGCATTATCATATCCGATTTGTTTAATTGTTCTTCTTACTAGTTCTTCTACATTTATTTGTGCATTAGCACTTACTTGTCCTGCAATTGTAACAGTATTGCCTGAGACAAAGGTCTCCACTGCTACTCTAGCATTTTTATCTTGTTTTAAGTATTCATCCAGTATGCTATCTGAAATTAGGTCTGCTAATTTGTCTGGATGTCCTTCCGTTACACTCTCTGATGTAAAAAAATATTTATTCATTTATTTGTCCTCCTATGTTTTTATTTTCTGTGTGACTTTTTATCAAACTTTTCATCAAGATGTTCAAGTAAAAATATATTTTATTCACTTCTAAGTGCTAATACTGGATCTTCCTTTGCAGCTTTTCTAGATGGAATTATTCCTCCAATTAAAGTAAGTACAATGCTTAGAATAACTAAAATAATTCCTGCCATAATTGGTAGTGAAGCTTTAACATCTACTCCATTTGATATTACGGCTATAATTTGATTTATCGGAATTAGTAAAATTAAAGTAAGTCCTACTCCAATTATTCCCGCTAATGCACCGATAATGATAGTTTCCGCATTAAATACTTGTGATACATTATGTTTAGATGCTCCCATTGCTCTTAGTATACCAATTTCCTTCTTACGTTCTAATACACTAATATATGTTATTACTCCTATCATAATAGAAGATACTACTAACGATATTGCCACAAACGCAATTAAAACATAACTTATTGTATCAACAATGGTTGTAACTGAGCTCATTAATGTCCCTACCATATCCGAAAATGAAATTATTTTATCTTCGTCTCCATTTTCCTCCATACGAGAATTATATTCATTAAGTATATTCGTAATTGCTTTATTCCCTTCAAAATCTCTTGGATAAATATCAATTCCGCTAGGTTCGTCCATACTTGTATAATTTAGTTTTTTTAAGTTACTATCATAGGTTACACTTTCTTTTGACATTAAGGTATTAAACAATTCTGATAATTCTTCCTCATTCATTTTTATTTTAAAAGCATTTATAAAAGTATTCTCATCTATACTAATAGCTCCTGCTATAGAGGTGCTTAATTCTTTAACACTTGCCTCCATCTGCTTCTGTAAGCCTTTGCTAACACTTCCTATTACATTTTGCATGTATTCTTCCATTATTGTAGATATTTGTTTATCTAAGCTTTGTGATTTTACTATTTGTGATATATTTTTTAATATAATATTTTTTGCTTCGTCTGAGTCTAAGTATTCCATAAGATACTGATTTAATTCTTTTATACTTACTAGTTCATTTTCTTTTACATATTTTTCGTAACCCGCTAAAACTTCGGTCATAATATCTTGTAATTGCTCTTGTGAAATAGTCAAACTACCATTTTCCTTTATTATTTCTTCTAATTTGTTGTTTAATAAGTCATTTGCTTCTTTTGATTGTAGATATTCTGATAATTGTTTTCCTATTTGCGCTATATTAGCCTCTGGTTTATTTTTTACATATTCTTCATATCCGTTTAAAAAGTCACTTATTATTAATTGTATGTCTTTACTTGATATAGAGATTTTTATATTATTTAGTACATCATCTATATCTAATGCTGGTAATGAATTTTGTGTTAATACATTATTTAGGTTTCCAAAATTCACTTTTATTTTTGACTCATCTATTTTAAAAGCTGAACCAATTGCATTTGTGTCCACATCAATTAAAGAATTCATGTCAAAAGATTCATCTTCTTCGGTATCATCGAATCTTTTTCCTGTAAATACATTAATTTCTGGATTAGCTAATTGTTCTTGTACTATTTTGCTATTCTGTGCATTATTAATAGTATATTCCGTTAATTCTGCTGGATAATAAATTCCACTAGATAGCATGATGCTTGTAGCTCCTTCTTTTGGTTGAACTATACCAACTATTTCTAAGTCTTCTCCATTTTTCACAATATTTTCCATGTATTTTGTATTATCTGTCTTATCACGCCAAATTTTATATTCTTTATCGTATTCGTAACAATCACTAATATCAATTAATTTAAACTTTGTTCCTAAAATATCTTCATATGAGTATGAGCCTAAATTATCAGGTGTGGTCACCTCTTCACCATTAGAAAATTGCTTGACTAATTCTTCTAGCTCACTATAATCTCTTAAATTAAGAGCATATAATAGGAAATCACTAATATCTCCTTGAGATGAAAGTACTAAAATGCATTCATTATAATTTGTAGGCCAATGTCCTGCTTTTACATCATATTGGCTCTCATACAGGCTTTTATCCTTAGGCATTTGAAAAAATACATCTGTACTCATCATACTAGACATCATACTATTACTAGATGCCTCTGATCCCATTCCTAAACTAGAAAAAGTAATGTCTGGATTTATCTGTCTTATATTTTCAGTATCTGAACTATAAATTATTGGAGTAACATCATATGTATATTCAATAGCTTTAGCATAATCGTATATCTTACTTGCATCACTTTCTAAATACTGTTTTAGTGACTTTAGGTCATTAGAACCTATACTAGAAAACATACTTGTTATGCTTTTACTTACATTAATACCTTTATTTTCTTCGTCTTCCTCATCATTCTTTACCCCCATTATTAAAGAGCTTATATCTATTCCTGAACTTTGTATTTGAAGCGGATATTCAGATAGTGTGTCTTCTTCTACAGATTTAATATATCGATTAACTCCATTCGATAACGATAATATTAATGCTATTCCAATAATTCCAATTGAGCCAGCAAAAGATGTTAGAATTGTTCTTCCTTTTTTAGTTCTTAGATTGTTAAAACTCAAAGATAAAGATGTTAAGAATGACATTGTAGTTTTTCCTAATTTTTTATGTATTGGCTCTTTAGTTTTTCCAGCTTCTACTATATATGGATTTGTATCTGAAAGGATTTTTCCATCTTTAATATTTACAATTCTTGTTGCATAATCTCTGGCTAAATCGGGATTATGTGTTACCATGACCACTAAACGATCTTTTGCTACTTCTTTTAATAAGTCCATAACCTGAATACTGGTATCACTATCCAATGCTCCTGTTGGTTCATCTGCTAGAACTATATCAGGGTCATTTACTAAAGCTCTTGCAATGGCCACTCTTTGCATTTGACCTCCTGATAACTGATTTGGCTTTTTATGAATTTGGTTTGCGAGTCCTACTTTTTCCAGTGCTTTTATTGCTTTTTGTCTACGACCTTTTTTTGATACTCCTGATATAGTCAATGCTAACTCTACATTAGCTAAAATAGTTTGATGTGGTATTAGATTGTAACTTTGAAATACAAATCCTATTGTATGATTACGATATGAGTCCCAATCTCTATCTCTATATTTTTTAGTAGATATACCATTAATTATTAAATCTCCTTTGTCGTATCGGTCTAAGCCACCAATAATATTTAGGAGTGTTGTTTTTCCAGACCCACTTGGGCCAAGAATTGCAACAAATTCATTATCTCTTAAGTTAAGACTTACATCATCTAATGCCTTTTGAATTAAGTCTCCGGTTTTATATTGTTTATGGATATTTTTTATTTGTAACATAGTTGGTCTCCTCTTCTAAGTTTGATTTGTTTCTACCTCGTCTGAGATTTCATCTTCAAGTCCAGCATCATTTTCTGCTTCGTCTGGCTCTTCTGGTTCCTCAATGATAGTAGTATTTTCCTCTGGTTCTACTTCATTGACTGAGCTAGATTGATTATCTTCTGTTGTTGTATTTTCTGTTACTATATTTTCTGGCTCTGAAACTTGTTCTTCATCTTCTATATCGTTAACTTCTTCGTCTTCATATGTTGTTACATTCTCATCTACTTTTGGAGCTTCTTCATCATCATTTGGGTTAAGTTTTAAATCCTCATTTTTATATACATATACTTTATCGTCGTCGTCTTCCTTTTCTGTAGTGTTATTTTGTGATGTAAGTTTGCTTCCAGAGTGCTTTGTGCATAAATCTGGCACAGTTCCCCATAAGAAATATTCTTGATATACATTTTTGCATCCTGTTTTTGCTACCATTCCAGTATCTTTACATATATTAACTATTTCTACTCTATTTGGTATTTCAAATCTTTCACTTGCTAATCCATTATGCACTCTTCTCATTACATTTGCCCATATTATACCTGCTGGATTTTGATTGTTGTAATAAATTGTTTCATTTTGGTCAAATCCAAACCAAGTTACTGCTGTATAATATGGCGTAAAACCGCATAACCATTTGTCGTAGTTTTCGTCTGTTGTTCCTGTTTTTGTTGCAACATCAATTCCAGATATAGAGCAGTATGTTGCTGTTCCATATGTTCCTTCTACTGGTTGTTTTAATAGTTGTTTTACTACATATGCAACTTCTTTAGAAAATACTCTTTTTGTTTTTTGTTTTGCTTCTATTATGTTTCTTCCCTTTGCATTAGTAATTGCAGTATAAAATGTAGGTTCTATATATACTCCATCATTTGCAATAGTCGCATATGCTGCTGCCATTTCCAAAGGTGTAATTCCATTTTCTATTCCTCCTAATGCAAGTGCTAAATTTTCGTCTCCTGAGGTTAACGATGTAATTCCCATGTTTTCTAAATAGGTTATTGCTCTTTTGGGTGTAACTTGCTCCATCATTTCCACAAACGGAATATTTTGAGAAGATTCCAATGCTCTCCTTACAGTTATTTTTCCTAAATAACCTCCATCGCTGTTTTTAGGATTATAATTTCCTGGGAAAGTTGTTTTTTTATCATTATACATTGTTGAAGCTGTAAATACTTTTTTATCTATTCCTGGAACTAAAACTGCAAGTGGTTTTATACTTGACCCAGTTTGTCTCAAACTTTGTGTTGCTCTATTTAATCCTCTAAAAGTTTCTTTTTCCCCAAGTCCTCCTGTACATGCTAACACCTCTCCTGTTTTATGGTCTATTATTACCATTGCTGCTTGAGATGTGGTTTCTCCATCTTGTGAGTCTAACACATATTGGCTTTTTAAAAATTCTTTTTCTGTTTCTTTTTGTATATCTGCATCTTGTGTACTATGTATAGTTAATCCTGACAAATACAAAAAGTTCTTTGCGCCTTCCTCCGAAAGATGTTTTTCTTCTGATATATCTTCTATTACATCTGCTATTAATGCATCTGTATGATATGAGTAAATGGAACTTTCCCTTTTTATCTCTCCTTGCTTAAAGTTTAAGCCTTCATCTACTTCTTCTATTGCATCATCATATTCATCTTGCGTTATTTTTTCCAATTCTAGCATCTTTTGTAAAACTGTTGATGTTCTTTTGTTTATTAATTCTTTATTATCATCGTCTCCAAATGGGTTATATGAATTAGGCGAATTATTTATTCCTGCTAGATATGCACATTCTGCAAGTGATAAGTCAGATACATCTTTATCAAAATAGTACTTGCTACCTGCCTGAACCCCATAAACATTTGGTCCAACATATATAACATTTAAGTACATCTCCAAAATTTCTTCTTTTGAAAAATATCTTTCTAGTAAAAATGCTTTCCACCATTCTTTCACTTTACGAGTAATTGAATCTGTATTGTCTCCTGTTAAGTTTTTAACCAATTGTTGAGTTATTGTACTACCTCCATATGAAGAATTTCCAAAATGTGTAACATATGAGAGTATAGCTCCTGCCGTTCTTTTAATATCAATTCCCCAATGAGAATAATATCTTTCATCTTCTATTGATACATATGCATCTGTTAAATATTGTGGCATTTCTTCAATATCTACTGTTAGCTTCTTTTGCTCTGAACCGAAGTGTTGCTAGTACATTACCATCTATATCTACAACAACTGAATTTTTGTTTGTAAACATGTTTTCTGTTAAGTCTTTCCATGTATATGCTGATACTCCTAATGTAATTCCTAGTATTACAAGCATTATTAATATGATTATAAAAATAAATTTTTTTATTTTTTTCTTTCTATTTTTTGTAATATCTTTATTGTGCTTTGATTTATTTTGATTATTTATTTTTTTTGTTTCTTGTCTTTCACGTTTTTCTTTTTCTTGTTTCATTTTTAATACTGATTTTGGAATTTCGTCTTCGTTTGATTTTAGTCTTTTAGCCATATATTATTATCGCCTCCTTGCTAGCTTATATTTTATCTCGAATATGCAATTTTTTCAATAGGAATAAATTAAGATTATCTTAAATTAGTTAGCGGATAATAGTTTTAAAGGAGTCTAAATTCAATTAGACTCCTTTAATGCAACTATAAGCTCATTTACTTGAACCTCTGTCTTTACACCTTTATATGTATATTTAGCCCCTGTAAAATATACACGATATCCTATATCTTCTAGACGTGTCCTACACAATTTCAAAAATTCATCAGTTTCGTCCTCGGATAAATTTTGTTTCACTCTTATTTCATAAAATGTTATTACTATTTTATCTGGATTATTTTTTATTTTTTCATCTAAATAATTTATTATCTCTTGTGTTGTCATATGCTCTCTCTCCTTTGTTCTTTTGCGCAAATGGGGTCAGACCCCATTTGCGCATTTTATCTAATTTTCCTTACTAACTCAGTCATTTGAGCCATGTTTTCTTCTTTTAATCTTGATTTAATTGTTACCATTGGCTCTATTATTCCTATATCTTTCATTTCGCCTAATATGTTTTTCATCGTTCGTCCAGCTGATGGCGCCCACGAACCGTTTTCTATTATTCCTACTTTTCTTTTTTGGTAATTTCTTTCTTTTAATCTATTTAAAAATTGTTCCATAGGCGGAAATACTCCTGCATTATAACTTGAGGCTGCAAGTATTAGTTTTGGAAATCTAAATGCATTTGCAACTGCTTCTGCCCAGTCATCTTTTGTAAGGTCACATACTATTACATTTTTTTCGCCTTTTTCTTTTAACATTTCCGCTAATACATTTGCTGCATCTAATGTATTACCATATATTGAACTGACTGCTATTAATGTTCCTTCTTCTTCTGGCTCATAGCTACTCCATTTATTGTATTTATCTATGTAATATGCTGAATTTTCTTTTAATATTGGCCCATGAAGCGGACATATCATTTTTATATCAAGTGTTTTTGCTTTATTTAGTAAAGCTTGTACTTGCATTCCATATTTTCCTACAATTCCTATATAGTATCTTCTTGCTTCTGTTATCCAATCATCTTCTATTTCTAATGAGCCAAATTTTCCAAATGCATCTGCCGTAAATAATATTTTTTCTGTTTGCTCATATGTTACCATTACTTCTGGCCAATGAACCATAGGTGCCATAAAGAACTGCAAAGTATGTGTTCCAAGGTTTAAAGTATCACCTTCTTGTACAACGATTTTTCTTGCTTCAATATCTATATCAAAAAAGTTTGACAATATATTAAATGTAAATTGATTTCCTACAATTTTCATGTTTGGATATTTTTTAGCAAGCAATCCTATATTATATGCATGGTCTGGCTCCATGTGTGATACTATAAGATAATCTAGTTCTTCTCCATTTAGCGTTTCATCTAATTTTTTTAACCACAATTCCGTTACTCCCTCATCAACTGTGTCTAAAATAGCATTTTTTTCATCTTTTATAACATATGAGTTATAGCTCATCCCATTTTTTATATTATATTGGCTCTCGAATATTTTTTGCTTATTATTACTCGCACCAATCCAGATTATATCATTAGAAATTTCCATATTTTTTCTCCTTCCTTAGTATATTTTTTGCTCAATATATGATAGCACATTTTTATAATTTTTGCCATATTAATTTAATAATATTTTTTCTATAACTTCTATACAACAAAAAGAACATCTACATTGTTTATAAATGTTCTTCTTTTAATTAGTTATATTAATTGTAAATTTGTTGCTTTGATTTATATTTTATTAGAATTTTAAACTGCTTCAAACTTAAAACAGTTTAACAGTACCAATTATCCCAAAGTTATTATCTACACTTAATTACCACCTTGTTCTAAAATCTTTTCGGCTTCTTCCTCTGTTAAAAAACCATTATCTATCATTTTTTCTGCCACTTGTCTTTGACGCTGTTTAGCTAAATCTGGATTAGCAGTAGGTGCATATGCACTTGGGGCATTTGGTATTCCTGCAAGCATTATACATTCATAATCCGTCATATCTTCTGGTTCTTTTCCCCAATAACCTCTTGTTGCTTCTTTGACTGTATAGTATCCGTCCCCAAAATAACTAGTATTTAAGTATAACTCTAAAATTTCATTTTTATTATATGCTTTTTCTATATCAAATGCCATAAATACTTCTGCAACTTTTCTAGTTATCTTCTTTTCTTGAGTAAAATACATATTTTTAGAAAGTTGTTGTGTTATTGTGCTACCTCCTTCTACAAAAGACATGGCTTTTATGTCGTTTATCGCTGCACGTCCTATTGCAAATATATCTATTCCGTTATGAGAAAAGAAACGTTTATCTTCTACACTAATTACTGCGTTTATATACATCTGTGGTAACTCATCTATAGTAGTATAATCTTCTTTTTCTCGTATTTCTGCTACTTTTTCTTCTAATGGAACCGCTTCTATAGCTTCCTTATACATTCCATATCCAGCTCCCACATAAACTAAACAAATGCTTAAACCTATAAGAAGAATGATTAATAAAACTTTCAATATTTTTTTGAACATATGTTATCACCTCAATTTCTGCGAATTGTACTCTTTATTTAATAATACTACTATTTCTTGCTTTTTTCCATCATTTATTCTAAATTAAATCTTACATTTTGGTAAGATGTTACAATTCACGGTCATTTCTATTTAGCATAGTCAGAATTAATTTATTCAAAATTTGTGAAAATATGGAATAGAATATGATTTGAGAATACTAATTCTTTAAAAATTCTTGTAGGGAATCTCGTGCTTTGCCGTGAGGGGCGCCACAAAAATTTCTTTAGAATTAGTACGAAAATCAGCTTGACCGACATATTTGAAACAATATTTTTAATATATTAATTCTGACTTTATACCAAAACTTTATTGGGCGGTAAATTGTAACAGTAAGACTTTTCTACTTCAAATACCTCACATTAAACCTAGTACCTTTTCCTATTTCTGATTCAACTGTTATATAGCCGTTATCATTTTCTATTATCGTTTTGGCAAGTGCTAAACCTATTCCTATACTATCTTTATTTGAGTTTTTAGCTTTATAAAATCTTTCAAATATATGCTTTAAATCCTTTTTATCCATTCCGCAGCCATTATCTTGAATTGTTATTCCACAATACACATTATTTTCTTCGTAGTTAATATATATTTTACTTTTTTCCTTTGAATATTCCACGCAATTTTTTATTATATTAGTTATTGCTTCTACTTGCCATTTAGCATCACAATTCACATGAGGTTCTATATTTGTTTTATTTTCTATTACTATCTCAATATTTTTTAAATCGCATATAGGCATAACATTTTGCACAGCTGTATTTATAATGTATTGTAATTCTGTATCGTTTTTGTTAAACTTTATAGTATTTGCATCAAACTTTGATAGTTTAAGAAGAGCTTGAATAAAAAAGTTTATATTTGCAGTTTCCCTGTATATGCTTTTAATAAAATCATTTCGTGTTTCTTTATTCATGTCTTGATTGTCCAAAAGATTATCAAGCATTATCATAATAGATGTTAATGGAGTTTTTAATTGATGTGATATATCTTCCAATGACTTTTTTAGAGTCATTTTATCTCTTTTAGAATTTTCGCTTTGTTCTTTAAGCATCACTGTTATTTTGTATAGTTCATTTTTCAAAATTGATAATTCATCCTCATCATTCTCTTGTATGTTTAAATTATATATGCCCCTATTTATTTCTTTTATATATTCAGTTATTTCTTGCACCTTTTTGTTTTGGCTTTTATCATACATTATAAAAACGAAAAGTAATGACAGCAATAATATAATTAATATGCCAATATTTAAACTTAAAAATAGTTTATGTTCATGGTTATTTATTAATATAGAGGATTCTTTTTCTATATCTATTCCATATTGCCTTAGCATGTCCCTCTCATTTGCATTGTTATTTAAGATTTCTATAATTTCGTTAACGTCTACATCTGGATACTTTTCTTTTATATTTACAATTATCCTATTTATTGCTATATTTGTATTTTTGTTATACTCGATATATTGCACAATATTTAATATGGTCAAAATAACTGCAAAAATTATAAATACTATACTTGTTATAATAATATATTTTTTTAGATTAATCTTATTCTTCATCAATTCTATACCCCACGCCTTTTATTGTTGTAATTATTGGAGTCTCAAGTTTCTGCCTAATTCTTTTCATGTATACAGTAACAGTGTTATCATACACATCGTTACCTGTCCAATCCCATATTTTTTCTATTATATATTCTCGTGAAACTACTTTATTTAGATTAGTAAATAATAACATTAATATCTTTAATTCTAAAGCTGAAAATGAAATTTCTTTTTCAGCTTTGTATATACACATTTTATCTAAATCACATTTTATATTTTTAATTTTTACAATATTGTTTTTCTTCTCTCTCATACATATCTTATTTATTCTTGCAATTAACTCTCTGGTTGAAAATGGCTTTGTTATATAATCTTCTGCCCCCAGTTCTAATCCCATTACGACATCATCTTCATCGTCTCTAGCTGTTAAAAATATTGTTTTTATATTGTACTTTTCTTTTATTTTTTTATACAGTTCAAAGCCATTTCCATCAGGTAATGACACGTCGAGTATTATTAATCCTATTTTTTCTTTTTGCAATATCTGTATTGTTTCTTTTACATCTTCTGCTATTATAACCTCGTAACTTTTTTGCTCCAGGCTATATTTTAAGGCTGTTGATATAGATTTATTGTCTTCTACTAATAAGATCTGCATTTATGTTTCCTCCATTTTGCGCTGGTTGGGGGACTTAGCTTATTTTGCGCAATCTTCATCATATTTTAAATGTTAATTTATATATTTTTTCTTTTTAGTCTTCGGCCCCCAGCATCGTACAAACTGTAAAATTCCACTAACGTGTATTTAACAGTTTGTAAACTTGCTGGTCCCCACCTTAAGCACTCCGACTAAAAATAAAAAATATATAAATTAACTAAAAATTCAAATAATATTTGCGCAAAATAAGCCCGTCGCCAACCAGCGCATTAAATATTTTCTTTTCTAATGGTTTCTATAATATTTTGTTTATTTATTTTGCTTATCGCAAATTTCATTATTATAAATATTATAGCAAGTACAAATACCGAAGCGGCAATGATCGCACCAATTGGCCATATGAAGCCAAAGTCCAAAGATTTGGCAAATGCTTTATATATTGCAAATGAAGCAATTAGTCCTAAAACAATTCCATATAGTAAGGCTTTAAATGAGTAAAATACTGTTTCTAGATTTATCATTTTATTAAATTCTTTCCTTGTCATTCCAATACTTTTTAGCATTGCAAATTCTTTTTGTCTTAGCTCTATATTGGACGTTAATGTATTAAATATGTTTGTTACTCCTATTAAAGTAATAACTACAATAAATCCATATGCAAATATTGATGTTAATAACCTTACTGCCTGATAAAACTTCACTTGTTTATCAATGTTTTGAACGGTACAATCATGATATGTTTCAGAAAGATTTCTTTCTACCTCTGTTGGATTTTCCACATTTATTGCTATGTCTGTAGGTTCAAAGTCTATTCTATCTTTATATCCATCTACATTTATTATGATAGCACCATTTCCATATGTTGCACCTTCTAATCCACTTGGCATTTTGTCTGTAATTTCCGCTATTTCTAGGTCGAATTTTTCTCCGTTTAATTCACCTTTTAGCGTATCTCCTTTTTTGTAATTATAGGTCCTTCCTCTAATTGTTGTCCCATCTTCCTGGTAAATATTTGAATAATCATTAAATATTATTTTATCTTTTACAGTATTATAATTTAAATTAAGCTCTTTTGCAAACTTTTTAAAATCTTTATTATCTAAACCTATAACAGTAGCTTGTGGTGCATATTCATCAGTTTCATTATATCCCATTTTTTCTATAGCAAAATCAGATACAATATTTTCATCTTGTAGTGTCATGAAAGCAGACTCTTCTCTATGTGATACACCATAAATTAGAGTATAATCTTCAAACTTCTCGTTATGCAATATATCTAGTAACTCTTCCCCTCCTGTTTTGGTTGAAATTACTTTAATATTGTAGTCATAATCTTCATAATATCCCCCCATAGCTTCAAATGCATATGTAATTAACGTAGATGTTGCAATAAATATAAATACGCTAATAGCAATTGATACTACAGTGGTTCTATATTTCTTTTTACTTCTTTTTAAGTTTTTATATGCTATTACTCCACCAATTCCAAATATCTTTTTAATTATTTTTGGTGATTTTACTTTTTTACTATTTACTTTTATCTCTTTAGTGCTTCTTATTGCTTCTAAAGGTGTTACCTTTCTTGCTTTTCTTGCAGCGGACAAACAAGATAAGTAGACCGTTACTATTCCTAACATAGCAGCTATAATAATTGGTAAAATAGATATACTAAACACAACTTCTACATCTACAACTCCATTTAGAATTTTCCTTACAATTATTACTAAAATGTATACAGCTAATATCCCTGCTAATATTCCAACTGGTATACCAATTAGACTTAAAAGCATTCCTTCCTCTATTACGCTTTTTTTAATTTGTTTCTTAGTTGCACCAACACTAGATAACATTCCATACATTTTTATTTTTTCTGTTAATGATATCGAAAACGCATTTTTAATACAATACACACTTGTTATCATTATAATTACAATTGCTACGATTGCAACTGCAAAAATCATTGCTATAGTAGAATCGCTTGCACTTAAAGCTTCCCAATTTAACAAATCATAATTTATAGAATAAACATAATCGGTATCAGCAAAATTTCCAGAGTTTAGTTCTAAGCCTATCATCTCTTTAAAATCTTCCTCACAGTTTCGTGGATTACTAAGAGCAATATAAATATCCTTTTTTCCTTCTTCTAATCCATTTGTAATGCATGCAAAACCTGCATCTTGTATGAAAGATATTCTCCTTATAGGCATATCATTGTTTGATACAAAACCTACTATAGTAAACTCTCTGCTAAAATTTACTTTTAAATTTTCCTCTGTTATTCTTTGTGGCTCACTAATATTTTCTCCTATAACAAGTTCGTTACTTGTAGTTTTTTGACTCCCATCTGGTTTATATGCATATTCATAAGGTAAATAGTCCCATCCTGAATTAATATATTCCTCTCCTGCATATCTGTCACCTAAATTTAATGTGACTTTATCTCCTATTTTATATTCCTTTGTAGAATATTTTAATATATCTTCATTAATTAATATTTCATTACTATTCTCTGGATATCTACCATCTATTAACTCAAGATGCATATTATCAAAACTATTCATATCCATTGAATATAAATGAATATACGGTCTATCACTATTAGTGTTGCCCTCAAGATTAGAATATCCAACATCTTTTACTACATTTACATCTTTTACATCACGATTATTTCTGAATTTTTCTGCATCCTCATTAGTCACATTAGACAATTTCAAATGATAATATCCAGTATCTTTAACAATAGTCTCAACCATACTTCTTTGAAGGCTCGTAGCCATTCCTGCCACAGCACAAATAAGAGCTGTTGATAATACTATTCCAATAATTGTGCCTATAGTTCTTTTTTTGTTTAGCTTAAAGCTTCTCACAGTAAGCTTTTTAAAAATATTCATACCTTTACTCCTTCCTCTGCGCAATTGGGGACGGGCTTGTTTTGCGCAAGTTTAGTTATGTTTATAATTATAAATTTACTATAAAATAATAATATTTGCGCAAAACAAGCCCGTCCCCAATTGCGCAAAATGGTATTGTAATCATTCGTTCTACTGCGTTTTGGAGATTGCGCAAATAGGGTCTGACCCTATTTGCGCATTTTTCCGTCCTCTATTTCTATGACTCTATCTGCTATTTTTGCAATTTCTATATTATGTGTAATCATAATAATAGTTTGCTTATATTCTTTGTTAGATTTTTTTAATAAATTTATTATTTCGTCACTTGATTTTGAATCTAAATTTCCTGTTGGTTCATCGGCTAGTATTATGCTTGGGTTTGTAATTATTGCTCTTCCAATTGATGTTCGTTGTTGTTGTCCACCAGAAAGTTCATTTGGTAAATGCTTCCTCCTTGTTTCTAATCCAAGTGTTTTTAATAAATTATTTAATTCTTGTTTATCCACTTTTCTATTATCTAAATCACAAGGAAGAGTTATATTTTCCTCTACATTTAATATTGGAATTAAATTATAGAATTGATATATTAACCCCACTTGTCTTCTCCTAAAAATTGCTAAATTATCGTCATTCATTTTGTATATATCTTTGCCATCTATAAATACTTTTCCACTGGTTGGCCTATCTACACCTCCAATTAAATGTAGTAGTGTGGACTTTCCACTTCCACTTGCTCCAACTATCGCAACAAACTCTCCTTTGTCTACTGTAAATGAGATGTTGTCTATTGCAACTACTTTAGATTCGTCTTTTCCATATACTTTAGTTAAATTCTCTACTCTTAGTATTTCCATACGTTTCACCCTTTCTTAGTGCAATTGGGGACTGTCCCCAATTGCACTCTTATTTTTCTTAATTATACAATTTCTAAAGTGACAGGTAAGTGACAAAGAAAAAATTATAAGAATTTTTTATTGTATAGAAACAATTGTCTCTTCAATTGATATTTTAGTGCTTTTAATGATTTTTTTCCTATATAACAAAATTAGGTTTCCTTGGGCTGTGCATATTTGCGAAGCAAAATGCACATGTATGCGTCGAAAGCTCTGCTTTCGCTAACGCACACCTTTCTTATAAATAAAAAGAACAGTACGTATGAAATTTAATTAATACTTACTGTTCTTTTTATTTTAAGCAAATTCTTGCTTAGTCTTTTTCATCAACTACTATTTCTTGTATAGCAATTACAATTGAGCCTGTATTAGGACTATATACACTCTCAAAATATGGTATATTTTTCAAAAGTTCTGCCATATACTCTAATGTAAGTGTGGGCTCTATTGTTAATATTTCAAAGTTTTCCATAATTTCTACCATGTACTGTAAATCCTGATAAAAAACGGAGTTTTTTATATCATTGGTAGTACTCCAAGTTACATTTTCTTTCTGTTTTGAAAACATGACTTCACAATAAAAATGACTATCTTCTTCAAATAATCGCACTTCTTTAACCCATAAGTCTAGATTGTCTGTGGAATTTGTAGAAGAGGCAAAAATTTGTATACACATGGATGCATAATTTTCTGCATCTTCCCTTATTTTTTTCTTTTTTTCTTCTTCTTTTTTTCTAATTTCATTTAACTTATCTTGCCGAGCCTTATAAACAGCTTCCGCAAAACTTCCTAATTTTGTCTGTTCCATATTTTTTCCTCCTATATAATAGTTGACTACTTTTAATAAGTTACATAACTATTTTATCATATCTTACATGAATTTTCAAGATTTACCTCATTAAACCATTGCATAATGATTTATGAATAAAGTTTTTAAAATTTATTTTAGAATAAAATAGTAGATATACTTCTTTGTCTTTTGTTAATTCAGTTTCTCTTCTACAATTTCTATGCCTACTTAATATTTTTGTGTGACCAATATGAATTCGTATTTTAATAAATTTCTTAGTAACATTATATTTTCTTTCTTATTGAATATAATATTAAAAGTGTATTTTATTTAAAGGAGGTTATAATGTTTGATAATTATCCATGTATCCCATATATAGGATACAAAGACGAAAATGTAAGAACCCCAATTACTTTTCCTGCTCAACATCAAGCTTTTCAGCCAGGTTTAGAATATGAGATGAAGCCACAACCAATTTTTGATAATCCCAATTATATTCCGGGCCAAAAATTGCAAGATAAGGTAGTTGTCATTTCTGGTGGAGATAGTGGCATTGGCCGTGCTATTAGCTTACTTTTTGCTAAAGAAGGTGCCGATATCGTAATAAGCTATCTTAATGAACACGAAGATGCTAATTATACTAAAAGTCTAGTAGAAAGTTGTGGTAGAAGGTGCATATTAATACCAGGTGATTTACGTGATGAAAATTTGTCAACTTATATTGCAGATACTACCATGAATTGTTTTGGAAAAATTGATGTTTTAATAAATAATTGTGGTGTTCAATTTCCTCAAAATAGTATTTTAGATATTACAAGTCAACAATTACGAGACACTTTTGAAACAAATATCTTTACTTTTTTCTATTTAACTAAAGCTATTCTTCCTCACATGCAAGCAAATAGTAGCATTATAAATACTACATCCATTACTGCTTTTGATGGCAAAAAAAATTTAATTGACTATTCTGCTACAAAAGGTGCTATTACAGTGTTTACAAAGTCTCTTTCTTTATCTTTAGCCGATCAAAAGATAAGAGTAAATGCAGTTGCTCCCGGACCTATATGGACACCTCTTATTCCTTCTTCTTTTAATGAGCAGGAAGTAGAAATATTTGGTACCGAAACTCCATTAAAAAGAGCTGGTCAACCTTTTGAACTAGCGCCAGCTTATTTATATTTAGCAAGTGATGACTCAAGATATGTTACAGGCCAGATTATTCACGTAAATGGTGGAACTATTGTATAAATTGCTAAAATTAAGCAGCTTCGAGCAGCTTTGTTTTATGTATACATAAAGATAAATTGGGATCTGTCCCCAATTTATCATCTTTAACCTAGTGCTACATCCAAAATCATCATTATAACAAACCCTATTGCCACTCCTATTGTGCCAATATCTGTATGTTCTCCTTCTTGAGCCTCTGGTATTAACTCTTCTACTACAACATAAATCATTGCGCCTGCTGCAAATGACAATATATATGGTAGTATTGGCAAAATAGTACTTGTAATTAGTATAGTAATAATTGCCCCTATTGGCTCTACTATTCCAGATAGCATTCCATATATAAATGCTTTTGGTTTAGATACACCCTCTGCTCGTAAAGGCATTGAAATAATTGCTCCTTCTGGAAAGTTTTGTATTGCTATACCTATTGATAATGCCAATGCCCCTGCAAATGTTATACTGGTGCTTCCTGTCATCATTCCTGCCAAAACTACTCCCACTGCCATTCCCTCTGGAATGTTATGTAGTGTTACTGCAAAAACCATCATTGTAGAGTTTTTTAGTTTTGCTTTTAGTCCCTCTGGCTTAGTTGTTTTCATATGTAAGTGCGGTATAATATGGTCCAGCATGAGCAAAAATAATATTCCTATAGAGAAACCTAATGCAGATGGAATCCACGCTACATGTCCTTGTTCTTCCGCCATGTCCATGGCTGGTATTAAAAGTGACCATATTGATGCTGCCATCATTACTCCTGCTGCAAATCCTAATAGTAACTTTTCTATTTTTTTATTTATTTCCTTTTTCATAAAAAATACCATTGCGGAACCAAGTGTGGTTCCTAAAAAAGGAATTAGTAGACCTAGTGCTATGTTCATTTTTAAATCTCCTCTCTTACAGATTTTTCAATTCTTTTCTAATTGTATAAAAAAATCTTCTCTTTATTGGGTATTTTAGTACTTCTAACAATTTTTTCTGTACAACAAGGTTAATTTTATAATAAGTTATTATTTAGTTCTTCCCATTTTATCATTTTGCTTTCTATTTCTTCATTCATCTCCTGAATTTTGTCTTGTAATTCTTTTAATTTTACATAGTCTGTACTAATTTCTTCTTGTATCATTTCTTGCTTTGTTTTTTTAATTTTTTCCTCAATTTCTTCTATTTCTTTTTCTAATTTAGTGATTTTATTTTTTGTTCTGTTTTTTTCTTTATTAATAAAATATGTATTTTCTTTTTTGTTTGAAGTGGTTTTAGTATTTTCTTCCTTCAATTCATTATTGCCTAAGTTTAATTTCACATCTTGCCTATCAAGGTCTTCCTTCTTGTGCATATATTCTTCATATGTACCTTTAAAATAAGTCACCTTGCCCGGCTTAAATATTAGCAAGCTATCTGCAATTTTATTTACAAAATATCTATCATGAGAAACGAAAATCATAGTCCCTTTATACTCACTTAATATATTTTCTAAACTTTCCTTACCTACAATGTCCATATGATTAGTAGGTTCATCAAGTAAAAGTAAATTTGGACCCTTTTTAAAGATTTTGCATAATTGTAAGCGTCCTTTTTCTCCTCCTGAAAGCACTTTTATTTTTTTGAAAACATCTTCTCCCGAGAATAGAAATGTTCCTAAAATAGTACGTATTTGCGTTGTAGTAAGGTTTGGAAAACTTTCGTAAAATTCATCAAATACAGTATTTCCTTCATTTGAAAATTCCATTTGTTGATCAAAATATCCTTTTTTTACATGATACCCATACTCGAATTCACCACCAAGTTTTGGTATGTCTCCATTAAGTGTTTTTAGTAAAGTAGATTTACCAATTCCATTCTCTCCTATTACAGCAAGTTTCTGCCCTTTATATAGTTCAAATGATATTTTTTGAATAGGCTTATTATACCCAATTTGTAGCTCTTTAGCCGTTAGTACCATTTTTCCACTTTCTATCTCTATATTAAAATTAGTATGAAATGTTTTTAAATCGTATTTGTTCGGTTCATCTATAATATTCATTCTTTCTATCTGCTTTAGTTTAGATAGTGCCATTTTTGCCTTCGTGGGCTTGTACCTAAACCTATCTGCTATAGCTTGTAATCTTTTTATTTCTTCTTGCTGATATTCATAGTCTTTTAATTGTTTTTCATAATTTATTCTTTTTTGCTTTTCAAATTCTGTATAATTTCCTGTATATTCTTTTATATTTCCATATTCTATTTCATAAACTTTATTTACGATTTTATTTAAGAACATTCTATCATGAGATACTATTACCACTGCATTTGGATAGGTTTTTAAGTAATTTTCTAGCCATTCTATTGCTGTAATATCTAAATGATTTGTTGGTTCGTCTAAAAGTAATATATCTGGTTTGCTAAGTAATAACTTTAAAAATGCTATTTTAGTTTTTTGCCCTCCTGAGAACTCATTTATTTTTTTGTATTTGTCCTCTTCTGAAAAACCAAATTTCTTTATTGCAATTTCATATTCTTTCTTATAAGTATATCCGCCAATCTGCTCTAATCTGTCTACACTATTTGTGTAGTCTTTAATTAGTTCGTCGCTTTGATTAGTCTCAAGCTCTTTTTGAAGTCTTTTTAGTTTTTCCTCCAATTCAGTTATAGGTTTATATACTTTTAAAATTTCTTCAATCATACTACAATTTGAATTTTCAAATTCGATTTGCTTTAAATATCCAATTTGTGGTGTCCCTTGTTTATATACTCCAAATTTTTCTGTTCCTATGCCCTCTTCTAACATAGAATTATCTACAATTGCCTTTAATAGAGTGGTCTTTCCGCTTCCATTTCTCCCAACAATTGCAATTTTATCTTTTTCCTTTATTTCAAAATTTATTTCTTCTATTATTGTCTCTGCTCCTAATGTAATCATGCCATTTACTATTTTGTAGTTCATTTTTATGTACTTTCCTTTCTGCGTTATACAAAGTTTATTTCTTTTACATTATCTTCTATTAAAAACTCTATTTCTTCATGAGTCCCTTTTGCTTCTATTATTTGGTCTGTAGGTAGTTTTAAATATGTACCTTCTGCATTTGCTAATACATTTCCATGAATGTCTAATATTTTTGCTTCTGCCTTTAGAAACTTTGGTGTGGATTTAATAACACTGCCTACACCAATTAAATCCTCTCCATATGGTACTGGTTTCCTATATTCTGTATTTAGCTTCATGGTTACTGCGAATTGACTCTCGTCTTCTACCCAGTAAGCTCTTAAACCTAGCTCATCTAACATTGCAGTAATTAAACCTCCATGAACTCTCCCTGGATAGCTTTGGTGAATGTCTTGAAATTTAAACTTGGTCATTACTGTATTGTCCTCCATGCTATAAAAAGCTGCTTGCACTCCAAATTTATTTTCTACACCACATATTGCACACATTTTACTATTTTTTTGTTTATTTACTACTTTCATTTTCTAATCCCAATCCTTTCCTAAATTGTATGTTACGATTCACAGCCTATTTCTTAAAGCTACTCCAAATATTATATTTCTCTTAAGTAGTTCCACGTGTATTCATCTAACAGCAAGGGAAAGCGGATTTTGTATAGATTATTTTTAATTAGATGTGAATTGTAACCGTTCCTTTTTTAGCCTAGATAATATATGTTTTTTATTCTCGTATTACTTTTATTGCCTCTGGTAAGCATCTTACTGTGTCCGATGCTATCATACTTATATCTGTATATTTTTTCTCAGCTATTTCTCCTGCTAGTCCATTAATATATGCTCCTGCTGATATAGTAAGTAAGTCCGCCTCATCAAAGCCAAGAAGCCCCACCAAAATACCTGATAGTACATCTCCGCTTCCTGCTGTTGCCATTCCACTACAACCGTCTCTTTACTAAATATACTGTTTTGCCATCTGTTATAACCGTTGTAGGACCTTTTAAAAGCAATATGATATTATATTCTTTTGCAAATCCCCTTGCTATATTTATTTCATTTCCTTTAATACCTTCTATTTTTATTTTGCTTAGTCTCTCAAATTCTTTTAAGTGCGGAGTAAGAATTACTTTGCATTTGGTACTTTTAAGAATATTCATATTCATTCTAGCCAAAGTATTTAAACCATCGGCATCTATTACAACTGGCAGATTATAGTTTGTTAAAATATATTGTAATATCTTTTCATATTCTTTGCTTTCTCCCCAGCCCATTCCTATTGCAAGTGCCTTTAACTTATTTAGTGCCTTATCTATTTGTTTATCTACAAATTGCATTTTGCCATCTTTATCATCGATGGTAAACATGGTTTGTTCTAGCAAATATGGTGCTACTATATTTGAAATTTCTTTTGGTACAATAAGTCTTGTTACTCCACAACCTGCTCTCATTGATGCTGCACTTAAATTTGCAAGTTTTACTGCTCCTGAATATTCTAAAGAGCCTCCCATTATGCCAATGTACCCATAATCTCCCTTGTTAGTATCACTTAATCTTTGTTTAAATTTACTTTTTAAGTCTTTTGCTTCTATTTCGTATACGCCATCACTTATAGTCTTCATTATAAAATTCATTCCTTTCTCGCTTTGCTCAAAGGCACACATAGTTATAAAAGAATGTTCTTTCAAACTAAAGCCCCTTTCGTTTGACCTAGTTTTATTCTTATTACTAATTTTCATCTTTGCTACTGTCTTGTTTTGTTTTCTTTTGAATAAATTTTTCAAATTCTTCTTTTTTTATTGGTTTTGAGTAATAATACCCTTGTATTATATCACATTCTCTTTCTAGTAAATAATCTCGTTGTTCTTTTGTTTCAACTCCTTCTGCGATTGTAGTTAATTTTAATTCTTTTGCAATTGTTAATATATAGTCTACAATGTTTTTATCATTTTTTCCAATTTTATCTATAAAAGATTTATCTATTTTTAAAATGTCAGCAGGCATGTCTTGAATTGTGCTTAGTGAAGAATAGCCTGTTCCAAAATCGTCTATTGAAATTTTAAACCCTAATTTTTTCATCTTATTCATTATTCCAATTATATCGATTCCATCTTCTATAGTAGCACTTTCGGTAATCTCTAAATCTATATTATTTGGATTAATATTATATTTAGCTGCAATCATTCTATATTTTTCCAAAAAATGTTCATCTAAAAAGTGTTCTCTGGATACATTTACAGATATAGTTATTTCATCTCCATATTTTTCTTTCCATATTTTCATATCACTGCATACCTGCTCAAAAATATACACATCTAATTTTAATATAAACTTATTCTTCTCGAATATTGGAATAAATTCATTTGGAGGAATCATTTTTCCATTATGCTTCCATCTTACTAATGCCTCGGCACCATATAAGGTCTCATCATTAGTATAAATTTGGGGCTGGTAGTATACTATAAACTCCTTTTTCATTAAAGCTTGATACATTTCATTTTCTATTTCGCTTTCTTTTTCTAATTTCTGCTCCATTTTTTTGTCATATATATGAAATTTATCATACACATCGCCTTTTGATGCCGAATGTGCAATAATTGCCTTATCCATTATTTCTGAAATATTAGCATCGCTTTCTGTTAGTTGGTATACCCCCATATTTACTGAAAGATTATATACATTGTTTTCAATTCTAAGATTTTCGATATTTTTAACTATCTTTTTTAAAATTTCTCTTATTTTCTCATCATACTCAAATAAGCTGGCAAAATAATCATTTGAATATCTGCATATTAGGCTGTTTTCTCCTAATATTTCTTGAAGCTTTTCTGCTATTCCTTTTAGAATGTCGTCTCCCACTTTATATCCATATGCTTTATTTATCATTTTAAATTTGTTTATGTCTAGTACCAAAATGTATTGATTGCTCTTCACACCCTTTTCTAGAATTTCCTGACCTGTTTTTCTAAAGTAATAAATATTGCCTTTGCCTGTTACTGGGTCTATATACGCATATTCAAAGAGTTTTTTCTGCTTTTTGTTATTTTCAATTACTATATAAATGCAAATTGCTAAAATGATAAATATTACAATTACAGCTGCAATAAAAGTTGTAAGAAGCGCTTTGTTTGCTTCCCCTGCTATGGCTTTAGCAGGAATAAATGTAACTATTGTCCAATCGTTTGCTCCAATTGGTTCATACACCATATAATAATTTCCATTTGTAGTTTGAAGTGTTCTTGTCCCTGATACACCGTTTTTTATATTCTCTTCTACAACATTTTTATTTGTTATAAATCTTTCCTTTGAGCCACCAGCAAGCATTCGCTCTATATTATTTATTAAATTTCCAGTACCTTTATTGGTATTTGCTGATACAACTATATTTCCGGCTGTATCTACAATATAACTAAATCCTTTCCCCTCAAATATCTTATTTGAAAATATATTTTTGTATGAATCTGTCTTAACAATTAAAAGAATTGCTATTTTTTGTTTTTTTAGTTCTATAGCTTGTGAATATATATTAATTTCTTGTCCATCTATTTTACTTATTTTATTCTCTGAAATATGAATTTCATTATTTGAAAAAAAGTTGTCCTTTTCATCTAAGTAATTTACTTCGTGCCCATCATTTGTTATTGTTCGTCCATCCTCATACATTATTGCCATTCTTATAAAATGGCTTGTGATATCGCTTCTTTCGTACATATCAAATATTTTTTCAGGATTTACAATATTGTCCATTATAATTTCATTTGTAACAGATTGTAAAATTGCTTTCTGCTCTGTTATCTCTGTCTTTAAATTACTTGCATCGTTTTTGACAATAGTTTCTATACTATTGTTACTATTTGCTTCTATTTTCTCTAGCATGTATGTCATATACGCTATACCTATAGCTACTAAAATAAGAAATATAATAATTATTAAAATAATTTGTTTCTTGTTATCCTTCATAATCTCTCCATGATGCGCAATTGGGGACGGGTTTATTTTGCGCAGTTTTATTCAAATATTTTTAATTAATTCGTAATATTTTTAATAATGTAATTTTTAATTTAAAGAGAAGTTAGTTTAGCTTATAATTTTATATTGAATCAGGTAATGCAGTAATATCTAACTAAACGCGAGTTTTTGCGCAAAAGGGGGCTGACCCCATTTGCGCAAATTTTTCCATGTCTCTTCTTCCTTCTTCATATAACTTTCTTAGTTTCTCTTTATCTTTTTCAAGCCTTGATACAGTTACAGGTACTTCTGGTGCCACAACAAATATTCTACCTTGTTTTTCTAGCTCATTTATGTGTTCTTTTAGTGCGTTATATCTTTCTGGCATGGTACATAATTTTTCTACTAGTTTTGGGTATTTATGGTAGACTCTTTTATATACTCTTTTCATTGTATTTGATATTTCTGGCTTTCTATAGTTTCTATCTCGTGTAAGTACTACTAAAATGTTCTTATGACCTTGCTTTATTGCCCAATCTACTGGTATTGGCATTGTTATTGCTCCATCTAGATAGTGGTTGTTCCCTATTTTTACCATTTTTGAGCAAAGTGGCATGCTTGATGATGCTTGCACTACTTTGAATATATCTCCTCTACATTCATTTTTTTCTACGTATTCTGTAGTTCCTTTTTCACAATTTGTTATTACTGAAATGAATTTTTGCTTTGATTCTTTAAATGTATCATAGTTAAACGGATTATCTTCTTTTGAGATTTTATTAAATAGATAATCATAGCCTATTAATCCGCCTTCTTTTCTAAGGGCTTTTAGCCCTATATATCTAGGATTGTCACAGTATTCTATGTTTATATCTTTACTTCTGCTTTGTTGTTTTGATATGTAATTCATCCCTGTGAGCGCTCCTGCTGATACTCCTAGTACATAATTGGCCTCTATTTTATATTTCATTAATACGTCTAATACTCCTGAGGTGTATACGCTTCTTAATGCTCCACCTTCTAATATTAATGTTAGTTCTTGCATGAGTTTATCACCTTCTTAAGTTTTATTTATTAATTATTATAACATTTATTTTCATTTTTACTAGTATTTTTTTGCATTTTTTATTTAGTATTGTTACATGAGAATGGTGTTGCATCTTATAAAGAGCGAAAGCATAGTAATTATAATATTTTTATTGCTATGCTTTCGCTTAAACGCTTATTATAAAGCCATTATCTTGTAACATAACTTGTAACATAAAATTTAATGAATTTTATCAATTTTGTAGACAAAAGAGAAAGAATATTGTAGAATAATTAACATAGGAAATGAGAATAAGCAGATGTGGTTTTGCCACCAATTTTTACGATTCTTCGTAGGAGGGGTGGTGATGTTTATGGTTAAAGTGATACTATTTTTAATATTATCGTTAATGTTATCTTTAACATCAAACGTTGCCTTGACAGCAGTTCTTTACAAGAGCTGGGTTGATAAGCCACTACATAAATAAAAAAAGCTCACATCTGTAACTTTGGCGAGTTAGGTGTGAGTTTTTACAACTAATTTCGGCAAAACCACGTTTGTGGTTTCTCCATTTCCTATATTTATTATAATCTATTTATAAGTAAGAAGTCAAGAAATATGGTAAAGTTTTAAAAAATAATAATCTTCCCTACAAATTACAATAAATAGATTAAGAAGATAGGAGTAAAAATGGCAGTTATTTCAATTTTAGGAATAATTTTAATATTAGTTATACCATATATAACGGCAGGCATAATAATATGTGTAATAAGATCCAAATCGATAAAGAGTAAAGGACTTAAAATTCTAATTATTCTAATTATTTTGCTCTGTGCATGTGCAATATTATGCAAAGTAGCAAAAATTTCATAATAGGTAATATTACAAAGTCCTAGCTACCTTGCATGGATTTCCATAAGCAATAGAATTAGCTGGTATGCTTTTGGTTACTACACTGCCTGCCCCTATTGTGCAATTGTCACCTATTGCAACTCCTGGAAGGATTGTTACATTTCCACCAATCCATACATTATTGCCAATTTTTACTGGGCTTGCATATTCTAATCCTTTATTTCTTTGGACTACATCTATAGGATGATGTGCTGTATAAATTCCGCAATTTGGAGCTATAAATACATTGTTTCCTATTATTACTTTAGCAGCATCAAGAATAATAAGATTATGATTAGAATAAAAATTCTCCCCTATTTCTATATTATATCCATAGTCACACATGAATGGCTGTTCTATTAAAAAATTTTTTCCTATTTTTCCTACTATTCCTCTTATTAAAGCTGCCCTTTCTTCCATCTTAGATGGTCGTATATTATTATAATCAAAGCATAAATCTTGTGCCTTAATCATTTCTGCCCTTAACTCTTCATCATAATTTGGATTGTATATTTCCCCATTTTCTCTTTTTTGCTTTTCTGTCATATTAACCTCCATTTGTAAAAATTTATCCTCTAACAAATATTTTACTTTACAAACTCTATATCGTTTATTCTCATAAAGTGTTCTCCACCAATAATGTTTTTTACATTATAACCATTTTGCTTTAATATCATACAGGCAATATAACTCCTTAGGCCTGTATAGCAGTGTACATATATTTCTCTTGTCTTATCAACTTTTTCTAAGTTTTCTCTTAGCACATCTAATGGAATATGTACAGCTTCTTTTAAATGCCCTCTTCTATATTCTAAATCTGTTCTAACATCAAGAATATATGGCTTATCTCCATTTTCTATTTTTTCTTTTATTTTTTCCACATAAATATTAGATACCAAACCATCGATTTCGTTTTCTATACTATTTCCTAAAATATTTATAGGACTTTTAGCAGAAGAAAATGGTGGAGCATAGCATAATTCTAGTTCTGATAAATCGTGTGCAGTTAAATCCATTCTAATTGCTGTTGCTAAGATGTCTGTTATCTTATCTACTCCTTCTTTGCCCCATACCGCAGCTCCTAAAATTTTTCCAGTTTCTGGTTTATAAATAGCTTTAATTGTTATCTGTGTTGCCCCAGGGTAATACGTAGCATGAGAATATGGAGTTATAATCATTTTTTTATATGGTATTTTATTTGCAATGCAAGTAGCTTCATTAATTCCTGTCATAGCTAAATTATTATTAAATATTTTTATTATGCTACTTCCAACCGTTCCTTCATAACTAGCTTCTTTTCCGCAAATATCATTGGCCACCACTCTTGCCTGTTTATTAGCCGGACCTGCTAATGGAATGTATGCCGGTAATTTTGTAACATAATTTGTAACTTGAATTGCATCACCTAAAGCATATATATCTTTGTCTGATGTCTTCATCTTGCTATTTACAATAATACTTTTTTTATTATTTAATTCAAGACCAGCTTCTTCTGCTAGTTTACTTTCTGGTCTAACTCCCATACATAAAATTACCAAGTCTGCTAATACTTCCTTTTGACTTTGATTCTCTTCTAATGTAATAGTTAAATTTTCATCTGTTTTTTCTATTTTATTTACACTTGTCTTTAGCATAATATTAATTCCATTTTTTATTAGTGTGTGATGTACAAAGCCTGACATATCCTTATCTAATGGTGGAATTAGATGATTTTCTCTTTCTATAATAGATATTGTTGGTTGGTAGTTTTTCGTATTATTTTCTCTGTTTAAAGATTTTTTTAATTCCTCTCCAAAGCTTTTTATATTTTCTGCTACTTCTACTCCAATATATCCTCCACCTATAATGTATATATTTTCTGGTCTTATTTGCTTCAAATATTCTTTTATTTTTACAGAATCATCTACATTTCTTAGTGTAAAAATTTTGTTATCATCAACTCCACTAAATGGGTTGATTGGCTCAGCTCCTGGAGACAATACTAATTTATCAAATGTTTCTTCATATTGCTTATTATTTCTTAAGTCTTTCACTAATACTTTTTTATTTTTTCTATCTATTTTTATTACTTCGGATTTTATTTTTACATCAATATTAAATCTTTCCTTAAAACTTTCTGGTGTTTGTAGTAATAAATCCTGTTTTTCTTTTATAACATCTCCTACGTAATATGGAAGGCCACAATTTGCAAATGAAACAAATGAGCCTCTTTCAAAGATTATAATTTCTGCGTTTTCATTAAGTCTTCTTAATCTTGTGGCAGTTGTTGCTCCGCCAGCTACTCCTCCAACAATAACAACTTTCATAATTTTTCTCCTTAATATTAAATTTTATAAAAATTTAGCTACACGATTATTTTAATATATTTCTTTACTTTTTTCAATAATTCTTTTAATCTGTTTCTCCAGCAATTACTACAAATCTGCCATCATCTACATGATATGCACAGGTAATAAGTGTAATTAGTTCATCTCCATACTTGGCTGTATTTTTTGTGTCATATAATGAAGCTTCTTTTGCTTGCTTAACAAAATTATTATATTCTTTCTCACTTTTTGAATTTATAAAGTCATAATATCTAAATGCATTTTTCTCTTTCTGATTATACACTTTTGATTTAAATGCAGATATTATTTCGTACTCTTTATCTTCTTTTTCTGTAGTAAATCTAATGGCTTTATGTTTTTTATAAAAATCTTCTTTTGCATATTTAAGCAAATCTTTAAACATCTGTCCATTTACCAAGTTATGACCATATATAATTAAATTATTGCTTTTAATATCCCAGTCATATGATTTATCTAAGAATATAGACCCCTTTTCTGTTTTTTGTTTTTTATAATTATGGTCTAAATAATAATTATTATCTTTACCCTGCAAAACTGGATAATTTATATTCGTTCCTTCTATTTCAATCCAGCCAACAATATCTGAATTTATTTCTTGTAATTTCCCTACTTTAAGCATTCTTTCCTTTTTCTCTTGCTCCTTTTCCTTCTTTGCTTCTTCTTCCTTCCTAATAATATTCTCCTTTTCTTGTTCTTCTTCTTGCGCTCTAATCTCATTTAGTTCTGCATCTGTAAGGATAATTTCATTTAGCAACCTACTTTCTTCTATGGCTTCTTGTCCTAACAAAAAAATCCTTATAATATATGTAAAAGCCACTACAATTATTATTATAAGAATAAAACAAATAATTATTTTAACTTTACTTCTTTTTTTCATTTCCGCTCCTATATTTATGTAGATTTAAGTCATACATTTCTTTTATGTGTCTATTCTTAATTTAGCAACATTCTTTAATAGAATCATTCTAGTATATGAAGAATCAAATTTTTATTTACACGAACAATAGCGAGCTTTTTAAATTTTTTCTTTATTTTTAGTATTTTAAAGTCCGCATTATTGTTCGTGTGCCAAATTTTACATTGTAAAATTTGCGTGCATTTGGCATATCCGTTCTAGCAAACGTAAAATCTTCAGTTTTTCCGTTTGCTAGAACAAATTTTGGCAATTAATTTCTAAATAAGTTATTATCCTATAAACGCATTATCTTCTTTTCATATATACTAAACCTGCTGTTGCTCCAATTATTGCTATAACTGCTATTCCCAAATAATTATCTACTCCTGTTTTAGGCACATCATCTTTTTCTGGTTCTTCTACTACTGGTTTTTCCTCTTCTGGTTCTTTTTGTGTCTCGTCTATTTTAGCAATTCTTGCATAAATTGTTGTATCATTTGTTAATTTTGTGCTAAAATCAAATTTGTTTTTATATTCTTGTTCTGTATAAAAGCCTTCTATTTCATATCCTTCTTCTATGCTTACGCCTTCCTTCAATTGTCCTTCGGTAACTGTGCTTCCCTCATCTACTATAATTTGTTTTTTTACTTCTCCACCTATCATTAATGTTACAATAACTTTTTTTGCTTCGTTTGTATTAGGTGTTGCATTTTCTGGTATGGCACTTTCAGATATAACATTATTATCTTTATCTGTTAAAACAACCTTATCATCAGTAATTACTATTTTATTTGTTGTAGAATCTGTATTTGTTATAGTAAAGTCTGTAAGATTTCCATTATCTGCTGGTCTTACTACATTTTCATTTGAATCAGATGTTAATGTTCCATTCATAACTAGTGTTGGGTTATTTGTAGCTGATGCTCCTTTGTCTATTTCTATACCATTATTAGCTCCAGTACCATTCGTACCTAAATGAAGGTCTATTATCTCTAAATAACCTCCATTTACTAATACTCCACCATATTTAAATCCAGTTATTGAAACGTTATTTAATATTACAGTTGCACCGTCATAAGATTGTACACCATATTTAGGTCCATTATTTAGATTTATATCTTTTAATGTAAGATTTCCATCTGCTAATTGTGCTGTAAACATAGTTTGATTTCCAGATGTAGATGTCCAATCAGTAGAACCAGCTATTGTATAGCCATTGCCGTCAATTGTTAGTTTCTTTTGAATTACAATTGGTTTTGTAACAGTAATATTATTTTGAATTTCTACTGTTCCACCATCATCTACATTTTGTATTGCAGTTATTAAAGATTCTTCATCTGTCGCATTTTCTACACTTGCGGCATTACTTATGTTAGAAAAAATAACTAATGCTGATATTATTGTAAATAAAATGAGCATTAATTTTGTCCAAGTTTTCATATTTAATCCCTTTCCTTTCTTAAGGTACTAACTTGGGTTTGAAAAAAAAATTAAACTTTGAGCATTCAAAATAAATTTAAAATTTATGAGGCGTACTTTGTGTACGTTGTTTAAATTTTAAATAAAGTTTGTGGGCGCCAAAATTATAATTATTTTTCAACCTTTACCTCATAAAATTTATTAATAGAAAAATATCTATTCTCATTTTTATTGTTGCTCATTTTTCTTTTTTTATTTACGAAACAAAAATTTTTCGTTTATTAATTTTTTCCAAATTTTTTTGTTTTCTTATTGTATAAAAAAGAGACTATTGAAACTTAAGCTAGATTTTAATTCCACTTTAAAGTTTAATAGCCTTTTTAAGTGTATAGGGAAAATCGACTTTTACTTTGATATTTGAATATTTCTAACGATTTTTCCGCATACAACAAGGTTAGGCTACCTTGGGCCGTCCGAGCAAAGCGAGGACATATATTTCGCCGTTGCTCCAGAGACTAGCCCTGCGAAATGCCTTTCTTACAATTTTTAATTGATTACTGCCCAAGTCTTTCCGCTATCTGTTGTTTTATATGTTGTTTTAGAGCCATCATACGAAATATTTTCAATGGTTCCTTCATTCATACTTGTAAATTCTATCTCTGCTCCTCTATTTATTCTTATTCTACTTTTTTCTTCTTTCTGTGTTGTCCATGTTTTACCTCCATCAGTTGTCCTTGATGCTCGTATATGTTCTCTTTGACCTAACTCTGTTCCAGTACATATCATTGCTATTCCATTTTCTTTATCAAAAAATTTTAAATAAACTATATATCCTCCTGTATCTTTAATTTGTCCAATTTGCCATGTTTTGCCATCATCGTCAGAGTAAATCAGACCAATTAAGTCATTGGTACTTACATTTTCAAAAATCATTTTGTTATTGTCCATATAATAACTATTGCTAGGAAATTCTTCATCAGTCTGATATATATTGGCAAAATCATATGGTATTTCTGACCAGCTTTCTCCATAATTAGATGTTACATAAACTTTTTGTTCCACTAATCTATATCCATACTGCTCATCTAATCTTTTTGAGTAATTTTGCAAATTTGTTTCAACATAATTACTAGGATTTAAAATAAAATAAGTTATAGTTAATATTGCAATTATCAAAGCAAGGATTATTACAATATGTAGAATTGACTTATTATTTTTTACTTCGTCGCTATCTTTATCTTCTAATTTCTTATCTGTTGCCTCATTGTTAATATTTTTACTTTTAACTTCTTTTACTTTTTTAATAATAATATATGTAAAATAGAAAATTGCACTAAATACAATTCCCAAAAGTCCAATTTTACAGCAATCGCTAATCATACTTGTTGCTGTTCGTGGATTTATTTTTTGTGCATAACTACCAATAAATAGTAACACAGTTATAACTGCATAAAATATAAAGTGCTTTCTTTTCATACCTTTGTTTTTATTTAATATTCTACCAGTAAGACTACCTATAAAATTTAAAAATATGTATCCACAAATATCATCTAACCATAACAATCCATGACGATAATTAAACCATTTTGCAACAAGTAAAATAGGTATCATAAAAATTGTAGGAACGAAAAATGCTTTATTATTTAATCCATATACAGCGCCTATTAAATATGTTCCAATAATTATTGTGTAATAATAAATATCACCTCCACGATTTTTTGAAAGCATAGGTACTACACATAATAAGAATGCAAGCACAACTATTGAAAGTATAAAGTAACCTATTTTTATAAGAGCTTTTATTGGATTTTTTGAGATAAGTAGATATGTTGTTAAAGCTATAAATAAAGTAGCTGTTACTATAATAATTCCCCAATATATATTTTTGCCATTTATTGAGTTTTCAGAAATTTCCTGGTTAGCACTTATTCCCAAATTATGTTTTGTTATTTCATAATTACTAATTTTTCCTTCATACATATAATAAATATTTATTTTGCTTTCTTCCCTTGTAACTATTTTCACAGAGTATGTTCCTATATTTGGAAGTGCATTTGTTACTTTAGAAAGTCCTTCTTTAATGTCAATGCTCTGGTTACTATTACAAAATAATATTTCTTTTTGTTTTAAATTTTGTAAACTAAATATTTCTAAACACATTAATGTTATAAATATTATAATTAAAACAATTAATTTTATTTTTGTTTTTCTGTTCATTTTTTCACCTTCCATTGATATTTTTATCTATTATATCAAATGTAGTAAAGTCTATCTATATTTTGGGCAAAAACTTAATATAATGTAATATATTTATTATAATTTTAAACTCTAAAACGTAAAAAGCAGAACTTTATTGTGTTCTGCCTCTTTACTTATATATTTTGCTCTATCTTGGATTTTTAATTGCTGCTTGTGCTGCTGCAAGGCGTGCTATTGGAACTCTAAATGGTGAACAAGATACATATGTTAGACCAATTCTATGGCAATATTCCACAGTTGGTGGATTTCCTCCATGTTCTCCGCAAATTCCAAGCTCTATGTCTGGTCTTGTTTGCCTTCCTAATTTTACAGCATGTTCTACTAACTTACCAACTCCATCTTCATCTATTCTTGCAAACGGATCAAAATCGTAAATATTTTTTGAATAATATTCTCCTAAGAATTTACCTGCGTCATCACGGCTAAATCCAAATGTCATTTGTGTTAAATCGTTTGTTCCAAATGAGAAAAATTCTGCTTCTTTTGCAATTTTGTCTGCTATTAATGTAGCTCTTGGAATTTCTATCATTGTTCCAACCATGTATTTAATATTCATTCCTGCTTCTTCTAACATTTCGTTTGCAGTTTTCGTAATTATATTTTTTACATATACCAGCTCTTTATAGTCACCAACTAGAGGTATCATTATTTCAGGTTTTACTTCTATTCCTTCTTTTTTAACATTTATTGCTGCACCTATTATAGCTTTTGTTTGCATTACTCCAATTTCTGGGTATGTTACATCTAGCCTACAGCCTCTATGTCCCATCATTGGGTTAAATTCATGCAATCCTGTTACAATGTTTTTTAGTTCTTCAAAAGTCATTCCCATGTCTTTTGCTAAAGCTTCTATTTCGTCATCCGTATGTGGAAGAAATTCATGTAGTGGAGGATCTAATAATCTTATTGTTACTGGAAGACCTTTCATCTCTCTAAATAATCCTTCAAAATCTCCTCTTTGCATTGGAAGTATTTTATCTAATGCCTTTTCTCTTTGTTCCTTTGTCTTAGATACAATCATTTCTCTAATTGCAGCTATTCTTTCTGGAGCAAAAAACATATGCTCTGTTCTACATAAGCCTATACCTTCAGCACCAAATTCATAAGCTTGTTTTGCATCCTTTGGTGTATCTGCATTTGTTCTTACTTCCATTTGTCTATATCTATCTGCCCATTCCATAAATTTAGCAAAATTTCCTGTTACCTGCGCACTAACTGTATCTATTTTTTCTCCATACACATTTCCTGTGCTTCCATCTAGTGAAATCCAATCTCCCTCATGATAAGTATTGCCGTTTACAGAAAATGTTCCTTCTTCTTCATTTACAGTTATCTCTGAGCAACCAGATACACAACAAGTTCCCATTCCTCTTGCTACAACTGCTGCATGTGATGTCATACCTCCTCTTACAGTAAGTATTCCATGGCACACATGCATACCATCTATATCTTCTGGAGATGTTTCAAGTCTTACTAATATTAAGTCTTTTTCTCCTGCTTCATGCTTTTTTAGTGCCTCTTCTGCTGTAAATACAACTTTTCCTGTTGCTGCTCCTGGTGATGCTGCAAGTCCCTTTGCAATATGTTTAGCTTTTTTTAATTTTTCCTCATCAAAATTTGGGTGCAACAATTGATCTAGTTGGTTTGGCTCAACTCTTAGAACAGCTTCTTTTTCTGTTATCATTCCCTCATTTACTAAATCTACTGCTATTTGTAGTGCTGCTGTTGCTGTTCTTTTTCCATTTCTTGTTTGAAGGAAATATAACTTTCCATTTTCTATTGTAAATTCCATATCTTGCATATCTTTGTAATGTTTTTCTAGCTTATTTGCATACATTACAAAATCTTGATATGCTTCCATGTCTGTTTCTTTTAATGTTTCAATTGGAAGTGGTGTACGAATTCCTGCAACAACATCTTCACCTTGCGCATTCATTAAGTATTCACCAAATATCTTATTTTCTCCTGTAGCTGGGTTACGAGAAAATGCAACGCCAGTACCACAGTCTTCTCCCATATTTCCAAATACCATTTCTTGAACATTAACAGCTGTTCCCCAACTACTTGGTATATCATTTAAACGTCTATATGTTATTGCCCTTGGGTTGTTCCATGAACGAAATACTGCTGTTACAGCTTCAATTAGTTGTTCTTCTGGATTACTTGGAAATTCTTCTCCGTGCTCTTTTTTATATATTCCCTTAAATATTTTTACTAATTCTTTTAGAGCATCTGCATTAAGCTCTGTATCAAGCTTTACGCCTTTTAATTTTTTTACTTTATCTATTTCTTCTTCAAATAGCGATTTTGGTATTTCCATTACAACATCACTAAACATTTGAATAAACCTTCTGTAGCTATCATATGCAAATCTTTCGTTCTTTTTTGCCATTGCTTCCACTACTCTTTCATTAAGCCCAAGATTTAATATTGTATCCATCATTCCTGGCATTGAAGCTCTTGCGCCAGAACGCACAGACACAAGAAGTGGATTTTCTGGATTTCCAAATGTTTTGCCTGTCATTCTTTCTAGTTCTCTTAAACTATTAAATATTTGTGTTTTTACAGTCTCTGATACTGTCTCCCCATTATTATAATATTCAATACATGCTTCTGTAGTTATTGTAAATCCTTGTGGAATTGGAAGTCCTAAATTTGTCATTTCTGCTAAGTTTGCTCCCTTTCCACCAAGCAGTTCTCTCATTGAAGCATTTCCCTCTCTAAATAAGTATACATACTTTTTATCCATATTTACATCGTTCCTTTCTCTAGGCTTGAATTTGCTTAATTCTTCCTATTATATCTTTTGCATTTTTTAACATTTTATACTGCTTTTGTAAATTTTTTCTATAATTATTATATATGTAAGTCTTCAAATTGTAAATAAAAAATGTTAAGAAATTTTATATTTTAAGTATATAAAATTAATTTTTCGAATCATTAAAGTTATCCACAGACAAAATTCTCATTTTTTGTATAATTTTATATAAAACTTCTCTTTATAAGTTACTTTTTGACATTATGTTACATTATTATTCGATTTTTTTAAATAAAATTTATCCACATATATGTGGATAATGTGGATAACTCTGTGAATAACTATAAACAGTGGGTTTGGTTTTCAAAGTTATCCACATTAATATTTGCAATTTTTTATGAAAACTGCTTATTTTGTTACTTTTTGTTTTGTTAAAGGCATTATGTAATTTTCTGTCGAAAACTGCGCAAAAGGGGTCTGACCCCATTTGCGCAAATTATCCAAATAAACTCATTTGATTGCTTTGGCTCATTCCCTTTAAACAGCCAACTCTATCTAATAGTTCTATAACTGATTTTCCTATTTTTGAACGTATTTTCATATCGTCTATTGACATGAATTTGCCATCTTGCTTTGCTGTGTCTATTCCTTCTGCTGCTACTGTTCCAAGTCCTGGTATACTGTTTAATGGTGGACGAATTCCTTCCTCTTCTACTAGGAATTTTGTTGCATGTGATTTATATAAATCTATTGGCAAGAATTTTATTCCTCTTTCATACATTTCTAGTACTAGTTCTAATATTGCATACATGTTTTTGTCTTTTGTGGTTGCACTATTACCTGCTAAGTCTATTTCTTTCATTTTGTTTATAACTTTTTCTTTGCCGTAGCACATGATGTCGCTATCAAATTCGTCTGCTCTAATTGTAAAATATGCTGCATAATACGCTTCCGGCTTATGTACTTTAAACCACGCTATCCTGAATGCATTTGTTACATAGGCTGCTGCATGGGCCTTTGGGAACATGTATTTTATTTTTTCACATGATTTTATATACCATTCTGGTACGTCATGTTCCTTCATTATGCCTACAAATTCTGCCCATTTTTCTGGATCTTTTAATGCTTTTCCTTTACGTACTGTTTCCATTATTTTAAATGCTTTGTTTGGAGGAACTCCTTTTTTTATTAGGTATATCATTATATCATCACGGCAACAGATTGCCTCATTTAAGGTTACTGTTCCTTCTTCTATTAAGCTTTGTGCATTATTTAACCATACGTCTGTACCATGTGATAAACCTGAAATACGTATTAGCTCATCAAATGTGGTTGGTTTTGTATCCACAAGCATTCCTCTTACAAATTTTGTTCCGAACTCTGGTATGCCATAGCTTCCTACCTTAGATTTTATTTGTTCCGGTGTTACTCCAAGCGCATCTGTTGAACTAAAGATTGACATTGTTTCTTTATCATCAAGTGGAACTTTGGTTGGGTCTATTCCTGTTATATCATATAGCATTCTTATCATTGTAGGATCATCATGACCAAGTATATCAAGTTTTAATAAGTTTTGGTCGATTGAGTGGTAATCAAAGTGTGTTGTGATTATATCCGAGTTTGGATCATCTGCCGGATGTTGTACTGGGCAGAATTCATAAATTTCTCTTCCTTTTGGTACAACTATAATTCCACCAGGGTGCTGTCCTGTTGTTCTTTTTATTCCAGTGCATCCTTGTGCTATTCTTAGTACCTCGGCATTGTTTACTGGTATTCCTCTTTCTTCGTAATATTTCTTTACATATCCATATGCAGTTTTATCTGCAACCGTACCAACTGTCCCAGCTTTAAATGTTGTTCCCTTTCCAAATATTACCTCTGTATATCTATGTGCTTTTGCTTGATACTCTCCTGAAAAGTTTAAGTCTATATCTGGCTCTTTGTCACCGTTAAATCCAAGGAATGTTTCAAAAGGTATATCTATTCCGTCCTTAACCATCTTAGTTCCACATTTTGGGCAATTCTTATCAGGCAAGTCAAATCCACACGCATAGCTATAATCTGTAAAATCAGAATATTTACATTGAGGGCACCTATAATGTGGAGGTAATGAGTTTACTTCTGTTATACCTGTTGCATATGCTGCAAATGATGAACCAACAGAACCTCTAGAACCAACAATATATCCATCCTCATTTGATTTCCACACCAGCTTTTGAGCTATTATATACATTACTGAGAATCCATTTTTTATAATTGAATCTAATTCTTTGCTTAGTCTTTCTTCAACCAAGTCAGGTAATGGATCTCCATAAAGCTCATGAGCCTTTTTATATGCAATATCTTTTATTGTTTGCTCGCAACCATCAATATGTGGTGGACATTTCTCTGGTGAGATTGGACTTATTTTCTCACACATATCTGATATTTTGTTTGTATTTGTTACAACTACTTCATATGCCTTTTCTTCTCCTAAGTATTCAAATTCTTTTAGCATTTCCTCTGTAGTACGAAGGTATAATGGTGCTTGTTCGTCTGCATCATCATACCCTTGTCCAGCCATTAAAATACGTCTATATATTTCGTCTTGTGGGTCCATAAAGTGAACATCGCAAGTTGCTACTACTGGTTTGCCTAGCTTGTCTCCTATCTCTACTATTTTCTTATTTATATCTTCTAAACCTTTTACGTCTGCTACTGTTCCATTTCTAACCATAAACATATTATTTCCAAGTGGTTGTATTTCTAAATAATCATAATCTGATGCAATTGCATCTATTTCTTCGTCTGTTTTTCCTGCAACAATTGCTCTATACAATTCCCCTGCTTCGCATGCACTCCCTAGAATTAAACCTTCTGAGTATTTTTTGTATAATGATTTTAATATTCTAGGTTTTTTATAGAAATAATCTAAATGTGAGTATGATATTAACTTATATAGATTTTTTAATCCTACATAGTTTTGTGCTAAGATAATTGCATGATATGTTGGGAGTCTTCTAAAATCTGTTTTCCCTGCACATAATTTATCTATGTCCTCTATTTTTTTAGCACCTTTTTCTTTAAGCATATTTATCATAACATTAAATACTTTTACTGTCGTGTCCACATCATCTAATGCTCTATGAGCCACTTCTACCTTAATTCCTAAGTTTTCGGCAATTATTCCTAATTTATATTTCTTATAATCTGGAAATAGCTCTTTTGATAGTCTTAATGTATCTAAATATGTATTATCCAAGTTATACCCAAGTTGTTTAGCGTTATATTTTAAAAAACCTATATCAAAATCCGCGTTATGCGCTACTAAAACACTATCTCCCAAGAAATCCATAAGCTTTGGAAATACCGTTTCTATTGTTTCCGCATCTTTTACCATATCATCTGTAATGTTTGTAACTTCTACAACTCTTTGAGGAATAGGTTTCTCAGGGTTTACAAAACATGAAAACTCCTCCAAAACCTCTCCATTTTTTATTTTCATTACTCCAATTTCAGTTATTTTTTCTGTTCTAAATGAAAAACCTGTTGTCTCCAAATCAAGTACACAATATGTAGTATCTATTTCCTGTCCTTTTGGGAATGATACAACTGGAGTTCTATCTGGTGCTAAATATGCTTCAACTCCATAAATAACTTTTAAATCTGGATGGTCTTTTTCCAAATATTTATGCGCTTCTGGAAAAGCTTGTACAACTCCATGGTCAGTTATTGCAATTGATTTCATTCCCCATTTTACCGCTCTTTTTAATAGGTCTGTAGCAGATGTCATTCCATCCATTTGGCTCATCTGTGTGTGCATATGAAGCTCTACTCTCTTTTCTTTCGCATTATCCATTCTAATTTGCTTCTTTAATCCTGTACTTTCAATTATTACATTTGCTATTACGCCTAACTCTTTAGCAAATGGGTCAAATTGCGCTGTACCTTCTAGTTTTATTCCTTTTGCGCCCTTTAACCTTTTTATTAAATCCTTTGATTTGTCTCCTTCCGAAAATGCCTTACAGGTAATTGTACTTGAACCATCATACAAATCAAACATTACAAGTACTTTTCCACTTTTTAACTCTCGCGAATCTATATTCAATATTTCTCCATCAAGTTGAACTTTTCCACTATCCACACTTAAATCTGCAATTTTTACTAATTGTTCTTTTAATTTTAAGCTTCTGCCAAAAATTAAAGGAGAGGCTTCTTGCTCTTTTTCATTTGTAGGCATTTCTATCGAAACACTTACTTCTCCAGAATTATTTACCTGAACCTTACTCTTGTCGCCAGATTGTTCTTTTGATTCTACATCTCTGTTTGCTATTTCGGCTACTTCACCTGCTTGCTCTGCTTCTCTTTGTGCTTGCATAATTGCTTCTCTTTCAAGGTTAATTGCATGTTCCATATATTGTTTTACAGCTTCTTCTGTAATATTTTCAATAAAAATAATTTTGTATTTTAGGCCATATATATCCTCTATAATTTTAGATAGTATTTTATCAAAGCCCTTTGCTTCTATAACCATCTTACCTTTCATAGCCATATTTACAATTATTTTATCACCTTCTATTTCAATATTACTATTCTTTAAAAAAGCTTTACTAAGAGGGTGTTTATGCGCCATATAGCAAATTACAAGATTCCATTCTTTTTTTATGTCTACATCAATTGGTTTTGAATACTCTACTTTTATATTTACTTCAAATATATTAAACCTATTTTTTAAATACTGCTCAAATTTGTATATATCTTCTATTTTTATAAAATCATCTGCTGTTATAATTAATTCTAGTTTATTCGTTTTTTTAAACAAATTTATTGATTTTATCTTACTTGCATTCAAAGAAAAACTATTTGAATCATAGTCTTTAAAAATTTCTTTTATTGTTTTATCCATTTGTTAATTTGCCCCCTTATTTGCGCTGGTTGAGGGCAGACTTATTTTGCATAACCTTCATCATGTTTTTAATTGTTAATTTATATATGAGCAAAACAAGCACATCCTCAACCAGCGCATTTTATTGTAGTATTCTTCCTACATCATTGAATGCCACATAAACTGATAATGTTATAAGTACTAAAAAGCCTAGTAATTGAAGCTTTAGCTCAAAGTTTTCTTTTAGTGGTTTTCTTCTAATTAATTCTATAATATATATTAATATTTTTCCCCCATCAAGTGGTGGAAATGGCAATAAATTTGTAACTCCTAATGACATTGACACCAAAGCCATTATATAAAAGAAATCCAATAAGCCATTTGTTTGTGCCACTACTTGAGAAATTCCTATTGGACCCATAAAGTCATTTACAGTCACTCCTCCAGTAAATATTAATTTTATACTCTCTACCATTGCCATTACAAAATTACCTGTTGATGTAATTGCTTTTGCTATATTTCCTGTTAATATTGTTGCTATTATAATATATAAGATTAACGCAAAAATTATATTTACTAAGCCTCCTGCTGCAACTATAGCTATTTTTTTAGGTATACTTGCTTTACTAAAAGAGCCTTCCTCTTCTGAACGCTCTTCTTCTCCTAGCATACTTACATATCCTCCAAGCGGAATAAGTCTAACCATATATTTAGTTTTTTCTGTCTCTTTTTTCCATAAAATTGGCCCAAACCCTATAGAGAATTCTTTTACTTTAACCCTACATAATCGTGCAACTAAGAAATGTCCTGTTTCATGAATTAATACTAGAAATCCTAGTATTATAATTATTTTTAAAGCTGCTATAATAAAACCCATACACACGTCCTTTTATGTTACTTATCACAGTATAATAACGTTTTTGCCTGATGTCAGAGTTAATATATTAAAAATATGCAAACGAATATGTCGGTCAAGCTGATTTTCGAACTAATTCTAAAGAAATTTTTGCAGCGCCCTCAGCCAGCAGAGATTCCCTACAAAAATTTCTCAAGAATTAGTAACTTCAAATCACATTCCATTCCATATTCTCACATATTTTGAATATATTAACTCTGACTATAGTAAAAGGGGTTATACTGTGATAAGTACCATCTTTATTATTGACTTTCAATCGTATATAAACTTAATTGTAGTCATTTATTAATTTAAGAAATCCATTTAATAAATTATATTATACATAGTAAAAAATATGCAAAAGGCAAGATAAATATTACACTGTCTATTCTGTCTAGAAGACCACCATGCCCTGGTATTAAATTACTATAATCTTTTATACCGCAGTGTCTTTTAACACTTGATGCTGCTAAATCTCCAATTTGGCTAATTATGCTTAAGAATACAGCAATTCCAAATGCATATATATAGCTAATTCCTAAATTCCAAATTGCATTTATTGCTAATGTATACGTCATGCAAAAGAATATTGAGCCTAAAATTCCTCCTACACATCCTTCCACAGATTTCTTTGGGCTGATTTCTGTAAATTTGTGTTTTCCTAAATTTTTTCCAATAAAATATGCAAAAATATCAGTTCCCCATGCAGCAAAAAACACATACCAAATTAGTATTCTACCATTGTTTAGGCTGTCTCTAATAAGTGGTGCAAACATTAGAAAAAATACAACATAGCATAATCCTAATAATGATATTGCAATATCCGTAATATTTCTTTTTAATGATGTTACAACTACTTGTGTAAATAAAGCTAATACATTCATAAGTATTAATAATGTTATAGATGGTAAAACATATTCATTTGGAATAAGATGTATACAGCAAATGAGTCCTGCTGTTATGTATCCCGGCCATTGAATTGGATTTGCTTTTTCTCTAAATGCTTTATAAAATTCATGCAGGCTCATTATTGCTACAATTGCTATAAATACATCAAATACATATTTATTTCCAAATATTAATATAACTGCAAATATTGGAAAAAGTGTTAATCCTGATATAATTCTCTTTATGTTCATTTTTTATCCCTTTCATGTTGGTTTATTTGCCACCAAATTTTCTATTTCTTTTTTCAAATGTAGAAATCGCTTTCAATAAATCTTCTTCTGTAAAATCTGGCCAATACTTATCTAAAAATAAGAATTCTGTATATGCAAGTTGCCACAATAGAAAGTTACTTATTCTTAATTCTCCTCCAGTTCTTATTAGAAGATCTGGATCTGGCTCTCCTTTTGTATATAAATTTTGTGAAACCATTTCTTCGTTTATTTGTTCTATATTTATTTCTTCATTTTTGACTGCTTTTGAAATATTTTGTACAGCCCTTACAATTTCACTTCTTCCTCCATAATTAAATGCAATATTTAAAGTAAGCCCTGTATTATTTTTTGATTTTTCTACTATTTTTTTTATACTATTTTTTAAGCCACTATCTAGCTCTTCTATGTTTCCTAAAACTCTTATTTTAATATTTCTTAGACTTTCTCTGTTTAAAAATTTATCTAAATAATTATTAAGAAGAATCATTAATGCTCCAATTTCTTCTCTTGTTCTCTTCCAATTCTCTGTCGAAAATGCATATACTGTTAAATATTTTAGTCTTATTTCATTTGCATATGATGCAATTTTTTCCAAAGTCTCTGCTCCCGCTTTATGGCCAAGTTTTGTTTCAATTTTCTTTTCTTTTGCCCATCTTCTATTTCCATCCATTATTATACCTATATGTTTAGGCATAAGACTTTTATCTATATCATTTATTGTCATTTAAATCTCCTTACTTATCAATTTGTCTGTTATCTTTATGTCCTTTATATACTCATAACTTCCTTTTCTTTTTTCTCTAAAATTTTGCCTACTTCTTCAACATATTTGTCTGTTAATTTTTGAATATCATCTTCTGCAACTTTTAGCTCATCCTCTGACATTTCAGAGTTTTTTTGCATTGATTTAGCTTCATCTATTGCTTCTCTTCTTATACTTCTTACTGCAACTTTTGCCTCTTCTGCCATTTTTCTAATATCTTTTACTATCTCTTTCCTTCTTTCTTCATTTAACTCTGGGAAAGTAAGTCTTATTACTTTTCCGTCATTATTTGGATTAATTCCTATATCTGATTTTAAAATTTCTTTTTCTATTTCTTTTAATACGCTAGCATCCCAAGGTTGAATTACAATCATTCTTGCTTCTGGAACTGATATACCAGCAACTTGATTAATTGGTGTTTGTGTTCCATAATAATCAATTGAAATTTTATTTAATATTGCTGGATTTGCTCTTCCAGCTCTTATTTCTGATAAATTTTCCTCATATACACTAATTGTTTTTTTCATTTTTTCTTCAAATTTGTTATAATCCATAATTCTATTTGTACAAGCTTTTTTCTTGTACTCTCCTTTCCTTATTTATATTTAATTCTATTTCATTAATCTTAGGCCTATTTGGCAGTTTCTTATGTTTATTATTTCTGCCAAAGTGGTCTGTTTCCGATGGCATTATTATTGTATTAAAGTGCCCACTTTTTCGCCTTTTACAATTTTTATAATATTATCTGGCTTTGCAATTTCAAATACTATTAGTTTTATATTATTATCTCTACATAAAGATATTGCAGTAGCATCCATTACCTTTAGGTTACCTGCTAATATATCCGTATAAGATATTTCGTCATATTTTACGGCGTCTTTATCATTTTTAGGATCTGCTGAATATACTCCATCTATTGTTTTTCCAACTAATATTACTTCTGCATCTATTTCTGCTGCTCTTAATGCTGCTGCTGTGTCTGTAGTAAAATATGGATTGCCTGTTCCACATCCAAAAATTACTACTCTTCCTTTTTCTAAGTGTCTTACTGCTCTTCTTTTTATATATGGTTCTGCTATTTCTCGCATTTCTATCGCTGTTTGAAGCCTAGTAAATACTCCTTTTTCTTCTAATGCATTTTGAAGTGCTAATCCATTCATTGTTGTTGCAAGCATTCCCATATAATCTGATGTGGTTCTTTCCATTTTTTTGTTTGCACCTCTCCAAAAATTTCCTCCACCAACAACTACTGCCACTTCTGTTTTCATTTTTACAAGTTCTTTTATTTGTTCACAAATTTTATCCACTGTTTCTGTGTCAATCCCCATTTTGCTATTTCCTGCTAATGCTTCTCCACTTAGCTTTAGCAAAATTCTCTTGTATTTGTTTTCTGGCACTTTTAACACTCTCCTTACAATTTATTTTAACTGCCATATATTCTATCATAGTTTTGTTGTTTTTGGTATAATTTTATTAAATTTTTTTAATTCTTTTGTTACATTCTGTATTCGCTAATATTTTTTTCATTTTGAGAAATAATATAAACTAAGGGAGAATAACTTATGAACCAAATATTAATTTGTAAAAATGATAGAAAAAACTATATTAAATATCAAATTTTATTTTTTATATTTGTATTAATTATCTGTGCCTCTATTATATTTTTATTTGTTAATATTTATAAGGAATTTGCTAGTGAAGAAATTTCTAAGAAACTAAATAGTTCCTATTCTATTACAACTTTATATTCAAACAATATGTCATATACTGCTACTGAACCTACTTCTGACCCCTTTGTAATAGGAATTATCAAAATTGATAAAATAAGCTTAAATTATTCTATTTTATCTACTAGTAATAATGATTTATTAGATATATCTGTATGTAGGTTTGCTGGTCCTATGCCCAATGAGATTGGTAATTTATGTATTGCTGGCCATAATTATGTAGATTATAAATTATTTAGCAGATTAAATGAATTAAATATAAATGATTCTATTACTATTTATGATTTAAGTGGTAATTTTAAGACATATAAAGTTTATGATATTTACGAAACAGCTCCTGATGATATTTCTTGTACATTTCAAAATACCAATGGAAAAAGGATTGTAACTCTAGTTACTTGTAATAATGTAAATGGAAAAAGGTTGGTTATTCACGCAAGTGAAATTGTCTGATGAAAATTTTTCTTTTCTCAAAAAGTACTAAGTTTTTTCAGACCGATACGTAAAGGCATAAACTTGGTAGCAATTATAAGCTTTCTGTTTAATAATAATTTTGAAAAAATCCACAAAGCAAAAGAGGAATTCATGTTTTTATGAACCCCTCTAAATTTATATATTATGATCTATAATCTCTTATCTTCTTATATGCATATATTGCGGCTATTACACAAACTACTATGAAAAACATTACTGTAATGTCTTCTGTTACACCTGTTTGAGGAAGATCATCTTCTGAACTTGTTTCTTCTTCGTTTGTCTCAGGTTGAACAATGGTTCCGGCTGTATTTTCTGATTCGTTATTTAAAGTGTTTGCACCAGTATCTATATTAGCTACAACATTTTCTGTATTGGTCGAATTTGCATCATTTAATAAGTCCCCTAAGTTATCTAGGTCAATTGTAGAATCAGTTGCCATTACCTGCATACTAATACCTAATATTAATAATAATGCTACTAATACAATTACTACATTTTTCAATTTTAACATATCTTACCTCTCCTTCTTCTTTGGATAACATTTTACAATATTATTATCTGTTTTTTTTAATATTTTATACATAAAATAAACACTCTATTATTATTTTACTATTTTTTTTATGTTACGTCAAGTTTTTTTCAAAAATTTTTCATTTTACAGTTACAGCATAAAATCCATTCCTTTCTGGCTCTATTTGAAGGCACACATAGTAATGAAAAATTCTTTTTTTAAATTAATGGTTTTAAACATGAAAATCTTAAAGATCTTAATAACATACTACACATTAAACCTAAATAACACAATGTCCCCTTCTTGCATTATGTAATCTTTTCCTTCTGAACGTACTAAACCTTTCTCTTTTGCGCTATTTATACTTCCCTCTCTTACTAAATCATCATATGATACAATTTCTGCTCTAATAAATCCTCTTTCAATGTCACTATGGATTTTTCCAGCTGCCACAGGAGCTTTTGTACCTTTTTTTATTGTCCAAGCCCTAACTTCTGGTTCTCCAGCTGTTAAGAATGACATTAACCCAAGTAGGTTATAACTTGCTTTTATAACCTTATCCAAACCAGATTCTTCAAGTCCAAGGGCTTCTAGCATTTCTTTTTTGTCTTCTCCTTCAAGTGCTGCTAGCTCTTCTTCTATTTTTACGCAAAGCGGAATTACCTCTGCATTTTCTTCTTTTGCGTATTCTACAACTTGTTTTACATTTTCATCCTCAAATGGATTTGCAAGTTGTTCTTCAGATACATTTGCAATATATAGTATTGGCTTCATTGTTAATAAATATATATCTTTAATATATTCCTTTTCCTCATTGCTTAGTTCTACTGTTCGTGCAGACTTTCCAGCTTCTAAAGCACTTTTTATTTTTTCTAAAACTGCTAATTCTTCTTCAAATTTTTTGTCTGCTTTTATTTTCTTTTTTACATTATCTATTCTTTTGTCTAATGTTTCCATGTCTGCAAATATTAATTCTAAATTTATTGTTTCTATATCTCTTTTGGGATTGATATTTCCATCAACATGAACTATATTTGTATCTTCAAAGCATCTTACAACCTCTACAATACTGTCCACTTCTCTTATATGTGATAAAAATTTATTTCCAAGTCCTTCTCCTTTACTCGCACCTTTAACAAGTCCTGCTATATCTACAAATTCTATTGTAGCATATGTTGTTTTTTGTGCATTATACATTTTTGTAAGCACTTCTAGCCTTTCGTCTGGTACTGGAACTACTCCCACATTTGGTTCTATAGTGCAGAATGGATAATTTGCGCATTCTGCACCAGCATTTGTAATTGCATTAAACATTGTACTTTTTCCTACATTTGGTAAACCTACTATTCCTATTTTCATCTTATATCTGTATAATCTCCTTATGTGATAAATTTAGACTTTTTTCAAGGCTTAGTCTATAAACCCGTTACATGTTCGCTATGTCGTTTGTGCTAATAATATTAGTTTCATCTATTGTATTTGTCAAAATATCATTTGCTATGTCATTTACATTTTCCTCTTCCCCATCATCTGGTTTATCTCCACTAATTGGCTTATCTTCTTCATCTGACGGTTTAGTATCCTCTTCTGGTTTATTACTAGTATTTGGTTTTTCATCATCTTTGTCTGGTTTATTGCCATTTGGCTTTTCGTTGTCCTTGTCTGGCTTTTTATTATCATCTTTGTTTTTATCTTCTTCTTTTTTCTTTTCTAAATCTTTTAAATATTTAGGCCAAGGATTTTTGCTATCTGGATCTGTTGGATCCCAGCCCCTAACATTAGCTGGCGCATCAGATATTTTCTTAGTTGTTGGTTTTCCTAGTGGTCCAGGATTTGAACTTGAATAAAATTCTACTTGAGTTCCTACTGGACAATTGTTATAAATCCATTTTGCATCTGCTACTGTTAAACGAACGCAACCCATCGAAACTCTCTGACCTAATTGGTCATATGCCCAATATTCAAGAGATGATTTATTCCCTGATTCTAAATATGGCACTGAATGGAATAAGATATCTCCACAAATCCAAGTTGAATATTGTCCAAAAACATCTCCCATAAGTGGCCACCAGTTACCTTTTCCAAGAGTTCTATATACTCCTGAGGTTGGAGTATATCTTCCTGTCGAGCATACCATTGCTTTTACAGGCTTTGTATATTTCCCATTAGAGTCTTTAGTGTATACAGTAACAACTTGAGCTCCATAATTAACTTTAATATAGTATTTATCTGCTGCTGATGTTACCTTTTTTTCTTTTTTTAATTTTTCAAATTCCTCTTCATTCTTTTTCTGTGTTTCTTCTTCATCTATAACAGATTCTTGTAACTCATTTTGTATAGCATTTTCAGTAATTGCTTGCAAGCTTGCATCTTTTCCACTTGCATATACGCTAGCTGTAACTTCAGCTACTCGCACATATCTTACATATTCAAATGTACCTATTAGTATAGCAAATGTTAATAACATTGCTCCTAATATTATAAAGGCTGCTGTTTGATCATTCATCTTTGTATTTAGCTTTTGTAAAAATCTTTCCATTAAAAAGTCCCCTTATCTCTTTACATTGTTTTCGTCTTTATGCCGACAAAAATATTATAATATTTTTTATCGAAATAATCAACTATTTTTTTGTTTTTATTTAATATCTATGAAAGAAATTAAAAAATAGTCAGTATTTTTTTAATCTGCTTTTAATTATAAAATTTATTTAGTCTGTTATCTTGTTTCTTATACATAAAAGCAAGACAAAGAACTTATTTTTTCATAGGTTCTTTGTCTTGTTTTTTATGTTTTTCCCTTATTTTTTATATTACATCATCTTTCCATTTTTTGCAATACTTTTTTTATATATCTTCTGCTACTATATAGTAATCTGCTATTAGATACACATTGCTTCCATCTGCATAGAATATTCTCCATTTGTCTACTCCTTCATGCGGTGCCTCATATCCTTTTACCTCTATACCGTAATATGACTGTGGTGATTTTGCTATATCCGCTGAACTTACCAGTTAATGTACGATTTGGTATGTTCCATCTGACTGCTTTTCGAGCTGGACACTAGATTTTAGACAAACTAGGGGACGAAGGCCCGCATTGCTGCCGCTATAGTTGCAGACCTTCACACGGCCGTCATTGTACGCACTCATCAAACCGTTGGGGCCGCTAGCCGAAGGAGAAGCGATCCACATCTCATCAGCTCGACTTGTGCTTGGCTTAATGTAGATTTGGTTGTAGTCACTGGCTACTCCGTTTTCGTTATATCCCCATGAATCTCCATTCCATCTTACTTGATAACCGTATGAATTCACATTTCCACATTCTAGGTATTTACTTGGGTGTGTATCTTTATATGATTCGCAATACATCTCTAGTGTTGGTCCTCCCATTGCATATTCTGCATCCTCTCCTGCGTAATATCCACTCCATACGTTTGTATCCATCATGTATATTACTGCTTTTATATTTCTATACGCACTTGTTCCGTATGAGCCTAGGAACTGACTTAACCATTTGCTTCCTTTACTATTACTACTTATCCAACTTGCTTTGCTGTAATCGTAAATTACGTCATCAAAACTTAATTTGTATGTGCTATTTTCATGTATCTTACTTCCGTTTTGTCCATTTGGTGTGTTTGCTGCTGTTATATAGTCATCTGCTATTAAATATATATTGCTCTCATCTGCATAGAATATTCTCCATTTATCTACTCCTTCATGCAGTGCTACATAGTTTGTTACTTCTGCTCCATAATAATCTAATGGTTTTGTTGCTATTTCTCCTGCATCTACTGTTGGTTTCTTT
>CALXND010000002.1 GCA_944389655.1 uncultured Clostridia bacterium
GAATATACTCTTTTTCCAAATTTAATTTCATTAAACTTCTTTTGTACCTCTATAATTACAAGAGGAAGAACAGATATTGCTATTGTATAAATCCACTGCGTACTATTTAGTGGAACCAATTTAAATACTTCTGCAAACATTGGTACTGTCACAACAACTACTTGCAAAATTGTTCCTAATATAAATGCTCCTATCAAATATTTATTTTCAAAAAGTCCAACCTTAAATATTGACTCTTCGCTTTTCACATTAAAACTATGTACTAATTCTAGCATTCCAAGAGAAACAAATGCCATGCTTCTTCCAACCTCCACACCATATAGATTATTACCTATGCTAAATGTAAATAATGTAAGCATTCCAAGCATTGTTCCTTCTACAAATATTTTACCCCATAATCCATCTGCAAATAGTCCCTTCTTACTGTCTCGCGGTTTTTTGTTCATTATGTCTTTGTCTGGTGGTTCCAAACCTATTGCTATTGCAGGAAGTGAGTCTGTAACTAAATTTATCCATAATAGTTGTATTGCTAGAAGAGGCGCTTTCATTCCTAGGAGCAGGCCTATAAATATAGTTACAATCTCTCCTATATTTGTTGCAATTAAAAAATGTACCGCTTTTTTTATGTTCTCGAAAATATTTCGCCCCTGTTTTACTGCTTCTACAATTGTAACAAAATTATCGTCTGTAAGTATCATATCTGATGCATTTTTGGCAACATCTGTACCATTTTTTCCCATAGCAATTCCTATATCAGCTTTTTTTAGTGCTGGTGCATCATTTACTCCATCACCAGTCATTGCAACCACCGCACCAGTTTTTTGAAAAGCATCTACTATCCTTACTTTGTGTTCTGGCGACACTCTTGCAAAAACAGAATATTTAGAAATTGTTTTCTCTAAAACATTTTGTGGAATTTCGTCTAGTTCCTTTCCTGTGATTGCCAAATCTTGCTTCTTTAATATCCCAAGTTCTTTTGCTATTGCTTTAGCTGTAGCAATATGGTCGCCTGTTATCATAACCGTTTTTATGCCAGCTTTTCTGCATGTTGCTACCGCTTCTTGTACCCCTTCACGTGGTGGATCAATCATTCCTATTAAGCCTACAAATGTTAGATTTTGTTCTATACTCTCGCTATCTATATTATTTGGAAGTCTAGGTAGCTCCGCATATGACACGGCAATTACCCTTAAAGCATCATCGGCCATTTGAGCATTAATTTTCTCTATTTTTTGAAGGATACTATTATTCATTTGTCTAACTTCACCATTTAAAAAATACTTTGAGCAACGCTTAAGTAAAACATCTGGTGCCCCTTTAGTAATTACTATGAATTTTTCTTGTATATTAGATATTGCTTTAGTTTTTTTACTTTCTAATAACTCATTTTCTCCATTGCTATCCCTTATCCTATTAGAGCTATTAATTTTATGTATTGTGCTCATCATTTTTCTGTTAGAATCAAATGGTATATCATTAATTCTCACAAATTTTTGATATAATCTTTCTTTATACGCTCCTCTTTCTTTAGCTGCATTCACAATTGCAAGTTCTGTGGCTTCTCCCACATCATCTTCAACATCTGTACACATTGTTCCAAGTTCAAGTATAAAACCTTTCTGCATATCTAAACTTTTGCCTTGAACATCCATTACCTTTGTGACTGTCATTTTGTTTTGTGTTAATGTTCCAGTTTTGTCTGAACATATTACACTACTGCTTCCTAGAGTTTCAACTGCTGGCAATTTTCTTATTATACTATTTTTCTTTGCCATTCTAGTTACACCTATCGAAAGCATTATTGTAACTATTGCAGGAAGCCCTTCTGGAATTGCTGCTACTGCCAGTCCTACCGATGTCATAAACATTTCAATTGGTTCTATTTTCTTTAGTATACCTATAACGAATATAAAAGCACATATTGCTAAACAGCCTATTCCTAAGCTCTTTCCCACTTCTCCTAATTTCTTTTGTATTGGAGTTTCTGGTGCTTCATTCGTTATAATCATTTTAGCAATTTTTCCAACTTTAGTATTCATACCTATATCTGTAACAATCGCCTCTGCATGTCCATTAACTACAATTGTATTTGCAAAAGCCATATTTAAAGTATCTCCTAGAGCTGTTTTATCATCCAAAAGCACATTGGCATCTTTAGTTATTGGAACAGTTTCACCCGTCAGGCTCGATTCCTCTATTTTCAAATTGTGGCTAGTTATTAATCTGCAATCTGCTGGCACAAAATTTCCCGCATCTAGAAGCACTACATCACCTTGAACCACTTCCGTACCTTTTATAGTAATTACTCTTCCATCTCTTTTCACCTTTGCAACTGGTGCTGCCATATTTTTCAGAGCCTCTAAAGATTTCTCCGCTTTTGCTTCTTGTACAACTCCCATAATCGCATTAAGAACGACAATTGCAATTATTATAATTGAATCTATATAATCATTTTCCCCCTGGAAATACGAAACAACCGCCGAAACAACTGCCGCTATAAGAAGAATAATAATCATAAAATCTTGAAATTGCTTTATGAACCTTATAAAAACACTCTCTTTCTTTTGCTCGTCCAGTTTATTAGGTCCATCTCTATTCCTTCTACTATCCACTTCACCTTTTGTAAGACCTGTATTAATGTTTGTCCTAAGTTTCCTTGCAACTTCATCAATATTAAAAGACTGCCACATATATATCAACTCTCCTTTTTAAGGTTATATTAATATATATTCAGCAGTCTTTACTTTTATGACTATTTTTTTAAAAAAAGTGCGCAAATGGGGTCTGACCCCATTTGCGCATTATGCTATATTTTTCTAGATTACAGTAGGTTTTGCCCTTTTTGCACAAATTATTGCTTTTCCTCCAGATGCTTTAATAAACCCTTACAGCCTTCCAATATATCATTATATGCAACTTCAAAATTTCCTGTATACCATGGATCATCAATATCTCTTGGATTATCTGTAAAATCTAATAAGCGGTATACCTTTCCTTCTCTATCTTCACCTATTATTCTTATAATATTCCTAACATTATATGCTTCCATTCCGATAATATAATCATATTTTTTATAGTCCTCTTGCTTTAATTGCCTTGCTTTATGTTTTGAATATGGAATGTTTTTCTCATCTAGTTTATCTTTTGCTCCCCAATACATATCATTTCCAGCTTCTTCACTACTAGTTCCAGCTGATGATATACAATATTTGTGCCCAAGCCCTTTTATATTTAGTAAATTTTTAAATATATACTCTGCCATGGGAGACCTACAAATATTTCCTAAACATACAAAAAGTATTTTTTTCAATTAAATCTCTCCTTGTTTGATGATTGGTGATAGCTCTTATATTCATAAATGTAACTTAAAATAGATAGCGAGTAATAAATATTAGATTAGTCCATCACTTATTTAATCATTTATTTTCAAGATTAGTCAACATTAATTTTATGTACCGGGAAATTACCATCTTTCAAAATTCCTGGTACTACCTTTGGAAGCAATGGATACGCTTCAATTTTGTCTAAGTCTAGCCACTCATATTGCAAATAGTCCTTGCCTTCTACATTCTTTAGTGTATAGTCTATATGCTTATCTTCTTCATTTATAAACTCAGCTTTATTTATAAATAAATATTCATGATACTTTTGCCCATTCATTTCAAAAAAGTTTTCTACTGTAGCAATATATCCAGTTACTTCTATGTCCTTCCCTATTTCTTCTTGTACCTCTCTTTTTACGGTTGTAGCTGAGTCTTCACCCAACTGCACCCTTCCTCCAATTAATGAATAGTGATCAGAATTTACGTTTTTATGCACTAAAACTTTATTATTATGTATTATAACTGCGGCTGCCCTTACATTTAATTTGTAATCTTCTAAAACTATTGATATATCCATCTTTTCCTCCTCTACAAACCAAGTTTATATAAAAATATTTCGAGTTATTATGTTTTGTCTTGATAGATATTTTTATTTATATTTATTAATTTTTCGTTTATAATTTAGTTAGATACTATTTTTTATTTACTCTCTATACTTATTTGCAAACTTTGTATAATTTCCAAGCCATAAAAGTTCTACTGTACCTGTAGAACCAGCTCTATGTTTAGCTAAAATTATTTCTGCAATATTCTTTTTTTCACTATCTTCGTTGTAATAGTCATCTCTATATAAAAACATAACTATATCTGCATCCTGCTCTATTGAACCAGATTCACGAAGATCTGACAACATTGGCCTATGATCAGGTCTTTGCTCTGGAGCTCTTGATAGCTGAGAGAGTGCAATTACTGGCACTTCTATTTCTTTTGCTAAAATTTTAAGTGAACGACTAATTTCTGCGATTTCTTGTTCACGGCTAGCTCCTCTTTTCCCACTTCCCTGTACTAATTGCAAATAGTCTATTACTACTAATCCAATGTTTTTTTCTAGCTTCATTTTCCTGCATTTTGCGCGTATTTCCATTATAGATATGCCTGGTGTATCGTCTATATATATATTAGACTCTGAAAGTACTCCTGATGCCTCTGCAAGCTTCGCCCAGTCGTCATCTTCTAGCGTACCTGTTCTAACTTTATTGCTATCTACCATTGCTTCTGAACACAAAATTCTGTTTACCATTTGCTCCTTTGACATTTCCAAGCTAAATATTGCTACAGGTGTATTGGCCCTTACTGCTGCATTTGTAGCGATGTTTAATGCAAAGGCAGACTTTCCCATAGCCGGTCTAGCAGCTACTAGAATTAAATCCGACTTATGAAGACCTGCTGTTTTATAATCTAAGTCCGCAAATCCTGTTGGTACACCTGTTACATGTGACTTTCTATTATACAGTTGCTCTAATTCTGTAAATGTATCTACTAGAATGTCTTTTATATTACTATATCCTTTTTGATTTCTTTTTTGCATTACTTCAAAGATTTTCTTCTCTGAGCTGTCAATAATATTTTCTACTTCTTGAGTTGGATCGTATCCGAGTGTTATAATATCATTTGCTGTTTTTATTAGATTTCTTAAAATGGATTTTTCTTCTACTATTTTTATATATTGTTCTACATTAGATGTTGTTGGAACTTTATCTGGAAGCTCTGCAATATATTCTAGTCCACCTACTGCTTCTAGTTTTCCCATGCTTGATAGCTCAGATTTTAATGTAATAATATCAATAGGCTCACTTCTGTTATATAAGTTTAATATTGCTGTATATATTATTTTATTATCTTCTCTGTAAAAATCTTCTTCTTTTAACACTTCAATTGATGCAGATACAGCATCTCTATCTGTAAGCATACTACCTATTACAGCTTGCTCTGCTTCTGTATCATTTGGTGGTACTTTACCAAGCTCCATTTTTTCGCCCTCTTTCTAATTACATTAAATCCTATACATAATCAATTATTTAACCTTATTTACTCGCTAATTACCTCTACCTTTAGACCAGCAATAACTCCTTCAAATAGTTTAATAGAAACATTAAAACTTCCCAATGTTTTTATTGTTTCCTTAAGTTCTATTTTTTTCTTGTCTATTGCCATATTATATTGTTGTTGTAAATTTTCTGAAATTTCTTTAGAGGTAACTCCTCCAAATATTTTTCCGTTTTCACCTGCTTTTACCTTTATTTTAAGCATAATTCCTTTTATTTTTTTTGCAAGTTCCTCTGCTTTTTGTTTTTCAACATCTTTTTTATAACTTGCTGCTTCTTTTTTGTTGTTTAATTTTGCCATATTTTCATTGTTTGCTTCAACTGCTAATTTCTTAGGAAATAGATAGTTCCTAGCATAGCCATCAGATGCATTTATTACTTCATCTTTTTTTCCTACACCTTTAATATTATCTAATAAGATTACTTTCATTTAAGATACCTCCTTCTACTTTATTGGCTGATTGGGAACTTAGCTTTTTTGCACAAATACTATTTTGATTTTCAGTAAATTTATATATTTTTTATTTTTAGTCGGAGTGCTTAAGGTGGGGACCAGCAAGTTTACAAACTGTATGCGAGATTATTTCGAGCATTTACAGTTTGTACGATGCCGGAGGCCGGAGACTAAAAAGAAAAAATATATAAATTTACTATAATAAAGATTAAACATTGCGCCAAAAAACTAAGGCACATTAAATTTGTTCACTAAAATATTCATTAATTCTATTTATGAGCTCTTGCTTTGCTTCGTCTATATTCATTCCTTCTACTTGTGCTCCCGCTAAGGTAATATGACCGCCTCCTCCGCAGTTTTTCTAGTATTACTTGAACATTTATATCTCCTATCGAACGTCCACTTATGCATATTTTATCATCTAATTTTCCTAATACAAATGATGCTGTAATATTGCTAATTGTAAGTAATTCGTCTGCTGCTTTAGCACAGACTACGTTTGCATCTTTGTCTTCTTCTTCGTATGTCGATATTGCTATACTATCATATACTAATTCTGCCTTTCCTATTATGTTTGATATTTTGTTATATGTGTCTAAATCGCTTTGGAACCATTTTTTTACTTTTATTATATCTACACCACATTTACGTAAGTATGCCGCTGCTTCAAATGTTCTAACCCCTGTTTTAAATGTAAATGTTTTTGTATCCATCATTATTCCTGCATATAATGCTTCTGCTTCTATGTTTGTAAGTTCTACCTCCTGTTGAGTATATTCTACTAATTCTGTTACTAGCTCTGATGCAGATGAGGCATATACTTCATGGAATGTAAGCATTGCATTTTCTATATAATCTGGACTTCTTCTATGATGATCTATTACTATTATTTTCTTTGCCTTTGCTAATAACTCTGGTGATTCCACATAGTTCTTTTTATTTGTATCTACTACAACTAATAATGTGTCGTCATCAATTTCGCTTTCAGCATCTTGTGGCTCTATTATTAAATTGCTATAGTTTTCATCTTCTCCTAGTTCTTGTAAGAATACTGATAAATTATCACCCTTTGTATTTAGCACAATGTTTGCTTCTTTATTTAAAGTTTTAGCTATTCTATATATTCCCATGCTTGCACCCATACAATCCATATCTGAATTGCTATGCCCCATTATCATTACTTTGCTTGATTCTTGTATTAGTCCTTCTAATGCATGTGATATAATTCTAGCTTTTACCTTTGTTCTTTTTTCTAGCTCTTGGGTTCTTCCTCCAAAGAATGTGTATTTTTCTCCTTCATGAATTACAGCTTGGTCTCCACCACGTCCTAGTACTATATCTAGTGCTGCTTGAGCTGTTTTATATTTTTCTAAATTTGTAGTTCCGTCATTAGATATAGCAATACTTAATGTAAATTGCATTCTGTCTGATGGTTGCAAATCCTTTACTGCATCTAATATGTCAAATTTTTTATCTTCTATTTCTTTTATATATTGTTTTTCAAAGATACACACAAATGTATCTCTTTCTGCTTTTAGCATAAGCCCTTTTGCTTCTGCTGCCCAATCATATAAACTCTTTTCTATTTCTGCTATTAACTGTGGTTTTTCATCATCCGGTATTCTTTGTATTATTTCTTCATAATTGTCTATCATGATTAATCCGATGTATATGTCTTTATTATCAAATAGACTTTCTAGTTCTACTAGTTTTGTATCATCTACAAAATATATTGTAATTATATATTCATCCTTTAAAGGCATATAATCTCCATATAATCTATATGTTTTTTTACCTATTTGAATTTCATCATTTATTTTTTCTTTTTTATCATTATTTTTTATTTCTAACTTTACATCGTTTAAAATATTTGTTAAATAATTATTAATATCAATATTGGCAAATTCTTGGTTAAATTTTGTGTTTCTAAATATTAGGTTTCCATTTGTTTCTGCAATTACTAATGGAAATGGTGAATTTACCAAAGCTATTTTTGCAATTTTATCTAAACTAAATGTTAAGTTTTTGATGTGTTCTGTAAGTTCTTCCTGTCTTTTATTATTTGTCCAATATGCGTACATTAATAGTAATATATATATAATCACTGATGGTACTATAAAGTATAGATTATATATACATATTACAATTAAAAGAATTGCAATGATTGCTAAATATATTTTTGTTTTTGATATTATTTTTTGCACCACTTTTTTATTATGGTTCATAAAAAACCTCCATTCGAGCAATTATATGCTCTAACGACTTTTAAATTAAAACCTCCAAATTGCGAGAATGAAAGAGTTTTTTTACTACTTACCTCCATTCGGGCATTTACATACTCTATGATTAACTTTTTGATAAGTTATCTTTTAAATTTGTTATTAATAGTTACTAATTTTTATTTGAATTGCTTATTGAAAGCGAGAATTGATACTTTCAGGCAGTATATATTTTACTATTTCAAGGCATTTTTGTCAAGTTTACGTAATTTGACAAGATATGTGTAAATGTGCTATAATTTTACAAGAAGGTTCTTTTTAAGAATAGCCTTCCGAATATTCGGAGGGCAAAAGTTCTCCGATGTATACAAATTAATATTAATATATTAGGAGGACAAAATTATGACAAAATCAAGAAATAATTTACCAGAGGCAACATCTTTTTCTGTTGCAATAAACTTAAAGATTCCACATAAATTATTTTTATATAATAATTGGAACGCTCGTGAATATGAAGAACTCTTTAAACACCACCCATATTTCTCATCAGAAGAAGTTCAAATATATTACGAAATTGCTCGGATAACTATGGAGCAAGCTATCAGATGTGGAGTTTCTATGTCAAAGTTAGAAGTACGAAATGTTGGTAGCATTTTTGAAAGCACTCCAGTTTTCGAGTTCACATTTAAATTTTGCAACTTAAGTAGTCTCACGGATTTCGTTCAATCACTTGAAGAAAAAGTAAAAAGTGATACTGGAATTTAATCTTGGTAAATTTTGACTAATTAGACCTTTTAAAAGCCCCAGAGAGTAATTTCTCTCTGGGGCTTTATTATAGTGGTTGAAGATTTCTGATAAAAATATCAACATCATCAATAGTTATATTGGGAATTCTTTTCTTCATTGAATCAAACTCAAACCGTCTGATTTTCTCCAAAAGTTCATTATAATTCTCCATACAACTTAATCTTTCAGTTACTACGCTTCCATAAAATGCTTCTTTAAAGCCTCTTACCCTTACTTCTCCATAAAAAAAATATAACATATTTTTTCTCCTTTCATTCAAATAGAACATTTAGTTACATTTTAATTATATCATATATTAGTTGGAATTTCAAGTATTTGACATAATATATATTTTCTGTGGCTACTGGATAATAACTTAATCATTTTTAAATATAAAACTTAAAAAGCCTTGCAATATTTTAATACTGCACGGCTTTTTATTTAATTATTATTTACAATCATGTCGTTTTCTTTTGGCTCTTCCACTTTTTCTGTGTTAATGTGAATGTTTTTGTATGCTGCCATACCAGTTCCTGCTGGAATTAATTTACCTATGATTACATTTTCTTTTAATCCAATTAATTCATCAACTTTACCTTTGACGGCTGCTTCTGTAAGAACTCTTGTTGTTTCTTGGAATGATGCTGCTGAAAGGAAGCTTTCTGTTGCAAGTGATGCTTTTGTAACTCCAAGTAATACACGTTTGTATGTTGCAGGTCTTCCTCCTCCTGCAATAGCTTTTTCGTTTGCATCTTCTACTTCGTATATATCTACTAGAGAACCTGCAAATAGAGGTGTATCTCCGTTGTCTTCTACTCTTACTTTCTTAAGCATTTGTCTTGCTATAACTTCTACGTGTTTGTCGTTTATATCAACACCTTGGTTTCTATACACTTTTTGTACTTCTTGTACTAAGTATAGGTAAACTCCCTCTGCTCCATTTATTGCCAATATCTCATTTGGATTTATAGAACCTTCTGTAATAGGTGCTCCTGCTTTTATTTCGTCCCCATCTCTTACACGAAGTTTAGAACCAAATGGTATTGTATATGTTTTTGCATCATCTTTTCCTGTAACTGTAACTTCTTTTCTGTTCTTGTCATCTGAAATGCTAACTTTACCATCAATTTCTGTAATAATTGCCAAGCCCTTTGGTTTTCTAGCTTCAAATAACTCCTCAACTCTAGGAAGACCCTGTGTAATATCTGCAACACCTGCAACACCACCAGAGTGGATAGTTCTCATAGTAAGCTGTGTACCAGGCTCACCAATTGATTGTGCTGCAATTATTCCAACTGATTCTCCTATATTTACTTCTTCACGAGTTGCTAAGCCCATTCCATAACATTTGCTACAAACTCCATGTTTTGTTCTACATTCAAGTACTGAACGTACTTTGACAGATGTTATTCCTGCTGCAACTATTTTATCTGCAATATTTTCAGTAATTAGTGTGTTCTTATCCACAATTAATTCGTTTGTTTGTGGATTGTATATGTCTTCTAGTGGATATCTTCCAAGTAGTCTTTCCTCCATTTTTTCTACAACTTGGTTTCCGTCTTTAATGTCAGATACTTCAATTCCTTTAGTTGTTCCACAATCATGTTCTCTAACGATTATATCTTGTGATACATCAACAAGTCTTCTTGTTAGGTATCCAGAGTCTGCTGTTCTTAAGGCTGTATCTGCTAGTCCTTTTCTAGCACCATGGGCAGATATGAAATATTCAAGTGCATCTAGTCCCTCTCTAAATGATGATGTAATTGGTATTTCGACTGTTTTACCTGTTGTAGATGCCATAAGTCCACGCATACCTGCAATTTGTCTTAATTGGTTAACATTACCTCTGGCTCCAGATTCTGACATCATGTATACTGGATTTAGTTTTTCAAAGTTATTTTTCATTGCATCTGTAACTTTGTCTGTAGCTTGTTCCCAAATTTTTATTACTGAGTTATATCTTTCTGTGTCTGTTATTAAACCACGTCTATATTGTTTTGTTACATTGTCTACTTGTTCTTGTGCTTCTGCTAATATTTGCTTTTTAGCTGGTGGCACTTTAACATCTGCAACTGATACTGTCATACCAGCTGTTGTAGAATATTTGTATCCTGTAGCTTTAATATAGTCTAGAAGTTCTGCTGTTTTGCTTAATCCATGCTTATTTATGCATTTTGCAATTATTTTTCCAAGATTTTTCTTCATTACTGTGAAGTTTAATTCTGGTTCAAATGCATTTTCTGGATTCTCTCTATCTACAAATCCTAAGTCTTGTGGAATTCCTTCGTTATATATTAATCTACCAACTGTTGTTTTAACGAATTTACTTTTTTCTACACCATCTATAGTTTTTGTAATACGTACATTAACCATAGCATGCATTCCTAAATCATGATTGAAGTTAGCTATTATAGCTTCTTCTGGAGATGAATAATATCCACCTTCTCCTGGTTCTCCTTCTACTTCCATTGTTAAGTAATATGCACCTAAAATCATATCTTGTGTAGGTACTGTAACTGGCTTACCATCTTGTGGCTTTAATAGGTTGTTTACAGAAAGCATTAAATATCTTGCTTCTGATTGAGCCTCTGGTGATAATGGTAAGTGAATAGCCATTTGGTCACCATCAAAGTCAGCATTGAATGCTGTACAAACTAATGGATGTAGCTTTATTGCTCTACCTTCAACTAAAACTGGCTCAAATGCTTGAATACCAAGTCTATGTAGTGTAGGCGCACGGTTTAACATTACAGGATGGTCTTTTATAACGTCTTCTAATATATCCCATACTTCTGGACGTAATCTTTCTACCATTCTTTTTGCATTTTTTATGTTGTGTGCTATTCCACGTCCAACTAATTCCTTCATTACGAAAGGTTTAAATAATTCAACAGCCATTTCTTTTGGAAGTCCACATTGATAAATTTTAAGTTCTGGTCCAACAACTATAACTGAACGTCCAGAATAGTCAACACGTTTTCCAAGTAGGTTTTGTCTAAATCTACCTTGTTTTCCTTTTAGTAAGTCTGATAATGATTTTAAAGGTCTATTTCCAGCACCTGTTACTGGTCTTCCACGTCTACCATTATCTATTAGCGCATCCACAGATTCTTGTAACATTCTTTTTTCGTTTCTTACAATTATCTCTGGTGCACCAAGTTCTAGTAATCTTTTTAATCTGTTATTTCTATTTATTACTCTTCTATATAAATCATTTAAGTCTGATGTTGCAAATCTACCACCATCTAATTGAACCATTGGTCTTAAATCTGGTGGAATAACTGGTACAACACTCATAACCATCCACTCAGGTCTATTTCCTGATAGTCTAAATGATTCTACTGTATCTAATCTTTTTACAAGTTTAGCTTTCTTTTGCTCACTTGCTTTTTCTAGCTCTTTCTTTAATTTTTCTGATAATTTGTCTAGGTCTATTTCTTCTAGCAATTTTTTAATTGCTTCTGCTCCCATTTCAGCTTTAAAAGAACCATTTCCATATTTTTCTACTGCTTCATGATATTCCTTTTCAGATAATACTTGTGCTTTAGTAAGTCCTGATGTTCCTTTATCTGTAACTATGTATGAAGCAAAATATATAACTCTCTCTAAGCTTCTTGGTGATACATCTAACATTAGACCAATTCTACTTGGTATTCCTTTAAAATACCAAATGTGCGCTACCGGTGCTGCAAGTTCAATGTGTCCCATTCTTTCACGTCTAACTTTTGCTTTTGTAACTTCAACACCACATCTATCACAAACAATTCCTTTATATCTAACTCTCTTATATTTACCACAATGGCATTCCCAATCTTTTGTTGGTCCAAATATTCTCTCGCAGAACAAACCATCTCTTTCTGGTTTTAATGTTCTATAGTTTATAGTCTCTGGTTTTTTTACTTCACCTTTAGACCACTCTCTTATTTTTTCATCTGATGCTATACCTATTTTGATTTTATCAAAAATATTTAATTCGTCCACTCGGTTTAGCCCCCTTAAAATTTATTTGTTTGCTTCTCAAGCATTTTTAAAGTACTACACCGCTGTGCAATTCCCTATTGTTAACCTTAAAACTCCTTTTGAAGCTATTCAATTAAGTTTCTATATATTGTTTATTTTTTTAAAACACTTTTGTGCATTCATAAACGAAGCAAAAGTGTGTATATTGCTAGGCAAAATCCAAAAGAAAACCGGAGGCATGCTTTTTGCTATGCTAAAGGATTTTCTTTTAGATTTTAACGACGCAAGTAACTAGCCACATCCTTCTTTACTGTGCTGTAATTTTGAAAAGAATTGATTTTTGGCTAGGCGCTAGAATTAAAAATTTATGAGGTGTACTTTGTGTACATTGAATAAATTTTTAATTCGTAGCAACAACGCCAAAAACAATTATCTTCAAAATTACTCTACTATGTCGGAGTCATTCAAAAGATTATCCTCTCCCAAATCTGTATCTCCAAGCATTATCTCATCATCTGAAAATTCTTCAAATAGAGCCTCATCATCTTCTTGTTCTTCATCTGCTAAGACTGCTTCTTCTTCATATCCTTCTGGTAAGTCTTTCATTGCAAGAATATCATTTCCTGTCTTTTTATCATCTATATTAAAGTCTATTCCATCATCTATATTTTCTTTCAATTCTAGTTCTTCATTATCTGGCGACAATAATCTTATATCTAACCCTAAAGCTTGAAGTTCTTTTATAAGTACTTTAAATCCTTCTGGAACTCCTGGTTCTGGAACATTTTCGCCTTTAACTATTGCTTCGTATGTTTTTACACGTCCTACTGTATCATCTGATTTTACAGTAAGCATTTCTTGTAATGTGTAAGCTGCACCATATGCCTCTAGTGCCCAAACTTCCATCTCTCCAAAACGTTGTCCACCAAATTGTGCTTTACCTCCAAGAGGTTGTTGTGTAACTAATGAGTATGGTCCTGTTGAACGAGCATGTATCTTATCATCTACTAAGTGATGTAGTTTTAACATGTACATTACACCAACTGTTACTGGATGATCAAATGGGTCTCCTGTTCTACCATCATATAGAGTTGTTTTTCCATCTTCTGAATATCCAGATTTTCTAAACAATTCTCTTATTTCTTCATCTGTTGCACCATCAAATACAGGTGTTGCAACTTTCCAGCCTAATAATTTTGCTGCCATTCCTAGGTGAACTTCTAGAACTTGACCTAAGTTCATACGAGAAGGAACACCTAGTGGGTTTAAAACTATATCTACTGGAGTACCATCTGGCATAAATGGCATATCTTCTTCTGGTAATATTCTTGAAATAACACCTTTGTTACCATGACGTCCAGCCATTTTATCACCAACTGATATTTTTCTTTTTTGAGCTATATAGCAACGAATTATTTGATTTACACCAGGTCCTAATTCATCAGAATTTTCTCTAGTAAATATTTTTACATCTACTATTGTACCTTGCTCACCATGTGGTACACGAAGTGAGGTGTCTCTAACTTCTCTTGCTTTTTCTCCAAATATTGCACGAAGCAATCTTTCTTCTGCTGTAAGTTCTGTTTCTCCTTTTGGAGTAACTTTACCTACTAATATGTCTCCTGGTCTTACTTCTGCACCAATACGTATAATACCATTTTCATCTAAGTCTTTTAATACGTCATCACCAACATTTGGTATATCTCTTGTAATTTCTTCTGGGCCTAATTTTGTATCACGGCATTCACAATCATATTCTTCAATGTGAATTGATGTGTACACATCTTCTTTAACGAGTCTTTCACTAATTAACACAGCGTCCTCGTAGTTGTAACCTTCCCATGTAGTAAATGCTATTAATACATTTCTACCAAGTGACATTTCTCCATTTTTCGTTGCTGGTCCATCTGCAAGAAGATCTCCTGCATTTACTTTTTCTCCACGAACAACTACTGGTCTTTGGTTTATACATGTACCACCATTTGTTCTCTTGAATTTTCTTAATTTATATGTATCTATTCCGTCTTTATTATTTCTAACTAGAATTTCATCTCCAGTTACTTTTTCTACAACACCTGGATTTATAGCTGTAACTGTAATTCCTGAATCTTTTGCCGCTCTATATTCAATACCTGTACCTACTATTGGTGATTCTGGCATTAGCAGTGGAACTGCTTGACGTTGCATGTTAGCACCCATTAGTGAACGTTTTGCATCATCATGCTCTACGAATGGAATCATTGCTGCTGCAACAGAAACAAGTTGTTTTGGAGATACGTCTACAAAGTCAACTCTGGATTTGTCTACCATTGTGATTTCTTCTCTCATTCTTACTTTAATTCTGTCATTTACAAATCTTCCTTCTTCATCTAATGGCTCTGATGCTTGTGCTATTATGTATTTATCCTCTTCATCTGCTGGCATGTATACAACTTCGTCGGTAACTTTCCCTGTTTCGTGATCCACCTTTCTATATGGTGTTTCTATAAATCCGTATTCATTAATTGTAGCAAATGATGAAAGTGCTGAGATAAGTCCAACGTTTGGACCTTCTGGTGACTCTATTGGACATAGTCTACCATAATGTGTATAGTGAATATCTCTAACCTCGAAACCTGCTCTTTCTCTAGAAAGTCCTCCAGGTCCTAATGCAGATATTCTTCTTTTATGGGTAAGCTCAGATAATGGGTTTGTTTGATCCATAAATTGTGACAATTGTGAGCTTCCAAAGAATTCTCTTATTGATGATGATATTGGTTTTGTATTGATTAGTGTTTGTGGTGTTACTACGTCTAAATCTTGAATTGTCATTCTTTCACGTACAACTCTTTCAAGTCTCGTTAAACCAATTCTAAATTGGTTTTGTAGAAGCTCTCCAACACATCTAATACGTCTATTTCCTAAGTGGTCTATATCATCTATTACTCCTAGTCCATTGTCTAGGTTTAGTATATAGTTTATAGATGCTATTATGTCCTCTGTTGTAATATGTCTAGGAACTAGTTCATCATATCTTTCTTTTATAACATCATGTAATTTTTCTTCTTCTGTGCTGTCTATAATTGATTTTAGCACATTGTAGTTTACATATTCTTTTATATGTACATCGCTTACATCTACATTTGGTAAGAATTTATGAATGTTAACTGTTCCATTTCCTATTATCCTAACTTTTCTATCATCTACTTTAACATCTACAATATTAATACCAGAATTTTGTATATCCTCAGCTACTTGTTCAGATATTACATTGTCTTTTTCTACTAATACTTCTCCTGTTTCTGGGTCTACTATATCTTGAAAAGCAACTTTTCCTGTAATTCTTGCAGCTAGGCTTAATTTTTTATTAAATTTATATCTACCAACTTTTGCCAAGTCATATCTTCTTGGATCAAAGAATAGCCCATTGAACAGATTTCTAGCTGCGTCTACTGTTGGAAGTTCACCTGGTCTTAATTTTTTATATATTTCAATTAATGCTTCATCTTGTGTTTTTATTGGGTCTTTTTGAATTGTAGCAGCAATTTTTGGTTCTTCGCCAAATAATTCTACAATTTGTTCATCTGTAATAACTCCAATAGCACGTAGTAAGGATGTAACTGGTATTTTTCTTGTTCTATCAACTCTTGCCCAGTATACGTCATTTGCATCTGTTTCATATTCTATCCATGCACCTCTTAAAGGCATTACTGTTGATGTATAAATTTTCTTTCCTGTTTTATCATAGGCTGAATCATAATAGCAGCCTGGTGAACGTACTAATTGGCTTACTACAACTCTTTCTGCACCATTGATAATAAAAGTTCCACTATCAGTCATAAGTGGAAAATCTCCAAGATAGATTTCTTGTTCTTTTATTTCTCCTGTTTCACGATTGATAAGTCTTACTTTTACATGTAATCTTGTTGAATATGTTGCATCTCTTTCCTTGGCTTCTTCTACTGTGTATTTAGTTTTATCTTCCATGTAGTAATCTAAAAATTCTAGAATTAAATTTCCTGAATAATCTACTATTGGAGAGATATCTCTTAAGATTTCTCCAAGTCCTTCTTCAACGAACCAGTCGTATGAATCTTTTTGGACTTTGATTAAGTTTGGCATTTCGATTGAATCGCCGATTTTTGCAAAAGTTTTACGAGAGCATTTCTCGTGTTTAATTTCTTTTACCAAAAAAATCACCCCTAAAAAAAATTAAGCAGATTAAAATATATATTATTTATCAAGAAGTCCTTCTTGTATCTAGTATTCTTTTGTGCTTTATTGGTTTACTGCTCTCTTACCTTTTATTTCACAATTAGTACTAGCCAATTCCTCTTCTTGGTAAATTTATGACAAAAATATAGTAATTATCTTTTGAGAATACTTTGTTCCTAAAGTATTTTTGTTTTTAAAGACGACAACAAAAAGGCAGGCTGGTACTTTTTTCTTGTTACCAACTAACCTTCTTCTGTTTATTTGTTAAATTTTTTTATCTAAAATTAACTTTTTTATATTAACTCCATTCCTTTCAAGGTTTAATTTTGCTTGAATTTAGCTAAATTATTCCAAGTTTTAATTAAGAGTTGTTTAAGTTTTACCAACGTCGTCCGATAAAACTCCTATAATATATTTATTTTACTATATATCAAGTGGGCTTGTCAATGGTTTGGGGAGAATTTTTGGAAAGATTTTGTCCAACAATTTTAAAATTATCCATGATTTATTTAATCATTCTTGTAATACTAACTAATTAATATAGTTCATTTTATTTTTTAATACTTATTTTTTCAACATCTTATGTTATAGTTTAACTTTGTTACTGGATATAAATTACAAAAAACATAATTTTTATATATTTTTTCTTTATGTAATTGTTTAAGTTTTTCGTCTTTTAGCATTGCAAATGAAATCAATTTAGATATTTTTTCATATGTTTCAAATACTGTTAAATTCTGCTTTAATAATACACTTACTTTTAAATTAAAGTATTTCAAACAACCCCTCTCCTTTACAGTATGGTTATATTATACTTGATTAAAAGAACTTTTTCAACATTTTTGTACTATTTTTTTATAAGTAGTAATAACTATAATAAAGTTTTATTATTAAAATTAAGAATATATTAAAATGTTAATTTTTTCACTTGTTATTTAAAATATAATTAAGGACTTAATTACTAAAATACATAATAATAATTAAATCCATCATTTTCCAAAATCCTAATTACTATCTTAGCAACACTCTTTTCCACTCATCTTCCTTAAAACCAACTAAAATTCCCTTATCAGAAATAACTATTGGTCTTTTTACAAGCATTCCATCACTGGCAAGAATTTTTATTTTTTCCGCTTCCGACATATTAGCTAATTTTTCTTTTAAGTTTAATTCTTTATACTTCAAGCCACTTGTATTAAACCATTTCTTTAATTCTTTTCCACTTTTTTGTATCCATTCTATTAATTCTTTCTCGGTTGGATTATTTTCCACTATATGTCTATCTATAAACTCTATATTATGACTTTCTAGCCATTTTTTTGCTTTTTGACATGTTGTGCATTTTGGGTATTCTATAAATAAATTTTTCATTTTTTATCACATTCCTTTCCTAAAACATAAATTATTTATTATATTTATGTATAAAATTTGTGTTACTATTTAAAGATTTAAATGATTTTTAACTTTTAAAATCAAGATATATGTATATTTTGCAGATTTTGCAGTGCCGTAAAGCAAGCAAATAAGCGCTATGCATAAGTGCAATTTGGAAAGCCTAGCACATAATTTACCTATATTTTATCATAACATTTCCCATTTTTCTACAAAATATGTTATAATAATATCATTATGAAAAATATAGAAAGATATAAACATTTAAATAAATATTTAAAAGAAAAGTTTGGAGAGCGTACCTTAAAAATATGCATAGATGGTGGATTTACTTGTCCTAATAGAGATGGCACAAAAGGGAGCGGTGGTTGTATTTTTTGTAGTGAAAAAGGTTCTGGAGAGCATATAAAAAGTCTAGAATTTGATTCAGACAATCTCGTTAATAAATTGGCTTTCCCTCTTTGTGATAATACACTACCGTTTGCTACAAATATTTCTGAACAGGTAAGGAGATATTTTAATAGCTACAAAGCTCAAAGAGCTAATAAATTTATTGCTTACTTTCAAAATTTTACTAATACCTATGATACCATAGAAAATTTGAAACTAAAATATGATTCTGCTCTAATTGACGACAGAATAGTTGGTTTAGAAATAGCCACTCTCCCAGATTGTATAACAGAAGATATTGCAAAATTATTAAAAAGCTATACCAATAAATATTATGTATGTGTGGAACTTGGTTTTCAAACTGCCAATGAAGAAACTGGTAAATTTATTAATAGATGCTATTCAGATGAAGAATTTTCTAATGCCATTAGTTTATTAAATAAATATCAAATTGATGTTGTAGCACATATTATGATAGGGTTACCTACAATTGTAATAGATGAGGACTTTATAGATAATAAACCTTTTAAATATGTTATAAAAAATGAATCTATTCACGATATAAAAAACACCGTAGATTTTATAAACAAGCACAATATACAAGGTTTGAAAATACATTCTTGTTATATTGTAAAAAACACAAAACTTGAAAAATTATTCAATGAAGGAAAATATGTTCCTTTGTCACTTGAGCAATATTTAGAAGAGTGTGGCTATGTAATAACACACATTAATCCTAATATTATTATTCATAGGGTATCTGGAGATGCACCAAAAGATTTACTTGTAGCACCTGAATGGAACTCTCATAAAAAGTGGATTATCAATGGTTTAGATAAGTTATTAAAAGAACAAAATTTATACCAAGGAATGTACTTTTGCTAAATAAATTTTTATTTAAAAATCTATTTTCGCACAATAACAAGTTTTATTAAATCTTTCATTTGATAAATTATTATTTTAGGCTTAAACAATAATTTATCAAAGGCACTGACAAAGATTACATTTTAAAAGCTTGTTATTGTTTCATCTTATATATTTCTTACAAAATAGTTATTCTGTGTCTGATATACATATCCATCTATTTCCATCATGGTGATTATAGGAATTATTTCTTGAACTGTTTTTGTTAATTTTTTTGCTAGCTCGTTAACATGAATGGGCTCGCCTGATAATACTTTATATATGGTAATGTATTCTTTTGGTATAACTGTTTTTTTACTTTTCTTCTCTGTGCTTTTTTCTTTTTCAATATTTTTATATTCTTCTTTTATCTTTTTTTCACTATTTATATATGCTTCTATTTTATTATCATTTGAATATTTTTCTATGTTTTTATTAGTCTCTTTTTCATTGTTTGTATGATTTTTTATTATAGTAGATGGTTTAACAGTTTTTATTATCTGTTCTGGACTAGTTAATAGAATTGCCCCCTCTTGTATTAGTCTATTTGTACCTACTCCTGTTTTTGCATATATATTATTTGGAACTGCAAAAACTGGTTTTCTACTTTTTCTAGCATATTTAGCAGTTATACTGCTCCCACTTCTATATTCTGCCTCAACAATAACCACTGCATCAGAAAGTCCACTAATAATCCTATTTCTTACTGGAAAATTTTTACTATCCTTCTGTGTATCTGGTGGATATTCAGATACAATACATCCACCATTATCTAATATTTTGTGGAAAAGCCACTCGTTTTCTTCTGGATAAATGTAGTTAAATCCGCTTCCTAAAACCGCAATTGTTTTTCCTATTTCCTTTATTGCCACATTATGTGCAATTCCATCTATTCCTACAGCCATTCCACTAATTATACAAATTTCTTTTTCTGAAAGGCTCTTTGTAAGTTCATTTGTAACTCTCATCCCATACTCACTGCATGCTCTTGAGCCAACTATTGCTGCCGTATATTTTGAATTTAGTAAATCTATATTTCCTACACAATAAAGTTCCACAGGAAAATTTTTTGTTTCTAATAATCTTTGTGGATATTTTTTATCTTCTAAATCTAATTTTATTATCTCCATAAATAACACTTTCCTTTTCTAGACTTTACTTCCAATACTTTCTATCTAGGCTCCTATACTGTATTGCCTCTGCAATGTGGTTTGCTTCAATATCTTTTTTTCCATCTAAGTCTGCAATAGTCCTTGCAACTTTTAAGATTCGTCCATATCCTCTCGCACTAAGTCCTAGTCTTTCAAATGCATTTTGTACTATCTCTTTTGATTTATTGTCTATTTTACAATAAATATTGCTTAAGGCTGGAGTTAATTCTGAATTTGAAAAAATACCATATTTTTTATATCTTTCGCGCTGTATTCTTCTTGCTTTATTTACTCTTTTCTTTATGCTTTCTGAATTTTCAGTCTTTTCATTACTTTCTAATTTTTGATACTTTACAGGTGTAACTTCTACTTGAATATCTATTCTATCTAATAACGGTCCACTAATTCTTCCCATATATTTAGATATTGCTTGCGGAGTACATGTACATTCTTTATCTTTTGAACCATAAAATCCACATGGGCACGGGTTCATTGAGGCCACAAACATAAAGTTGCATGGGTATGTTAAACTTGCATTTACTCTACTTATTGTAACTTCTCTATCTTCTAATGGTCCTCTTAAAACTTCTAATGTATTTTTATTAAATTCTGGTAGTTCATCTAAGAATAAAACACCATAGTGAGCCAAACTGATTTCTCCTGGTTTTGGAAATTTACCTCCACCTACTAAAGAATTAATAGTAATTGTATGGTGTGGAGACCTAAATGGTCTTTCCAATAAAATAGGTGTATCTTTTGACAGTAATCCCGCTATACTATGGATTTTTGTTATTTCTAATGATTCCTCAAATGTTAAATCTGGTAAAATAGATGGTATACGCCTTGCCATCATTGTTTTTCCTGAGCCTGGTGTTCCTACCATTAGTAAATTATGTCCACCGAGCTGCTGCTATTTCTAATGCTCTTTTTACATTTTCTTGTCCTTTGACTTCTGCAAAGTCAAATGCATATTTACTTTTTTTATTATATATTTCTTGTATATTTATTTCTGATTGTTCAATATTAATCTCTTTGTTTAAATATTCTACAACTTCCCTTAAATTAGTAGCTCCAATAACTTTTATTCCAGATACAATTGCAGCCTCTTTTGCATTTTCTTCAGGCAAAATAATTCTCCTTATGCCGAGTTTTTTTGCTTCTATACACATTGGTAAAATTCCATTTATTTTATTTATCTTTCCATTTAAGGACAATTCTCCTATAAAAACTGTATCATTCAAATTTTGCCATTTTATTTCTTGAAAGTCTAGCAAAATTCCTACAGCTATTGGAAGATCAAAGAAAGAGCCTTCCTTTCTCATATCTGCTGGTGCAAGATTTATTACAATTCTTCTACTTTGATATTCAAAGCCTGAATTTTTTATTGCTGTTCTTACCCTTTCTTTTGATTCCCTTACGGTAGTATCTGGTAAGCCTACTACATCTAAATTTGGCATACCCGCTGAGACATCAACTTGAACATCAACAAGAAATCCGTCTAAGCCCTGCAAGGACATACTTTTTACTATAGATAACATATTTTTAACCTCTTTTGGATATTTCGATTTTGAACAAAATCTAATAGAATTAATATGGAATATATTACCATCTTTTACATTTTTTGTCAATATGTTTTATATAATTTGCTTTATGTGATTTATTTTATAAAATTTATTTTGAAAGTACACCTCAATTACATCAAGTCTTATGAATTCATTTTCTAATTTTTTGGAATATAAATAATATTTTACTGCACTAATTAGGTGCTTTTGTTTAACTTGATTTACTGCATCTATTGGTTTGCCATATAAATTATTTGTTCTAGTTTTAACTTCTATAAAAACTAGTTCTTTTTTATCTTGTGCAACTATGTCTATCTCTCCTTGTTTCGCCACAAAGTTCCTTTCAATTATTTTATATCCTTTATTTTTTAGATATTCTGTTGCTAAGTCTTCCCCTAATTTTCCTATTTCGTGTTTTAAATACATATTTTAATTCTTTCTATTTTACACTCCTTTCTTGGTTTTTCATTATATGTTTCATTAAGAAATATTATTAATTTTAATAGATTTTCCATTTTATGTCAATATTATTAACTGCCATTGAGGAACAGTCCCCAACGGCATTACTTTTTTTCAAATTCTATTGTTACCTTAAATAAGTCTCCATCTAAATATATATTAAATTTGCCTTGTTGCAAATCTGTTAAGCTACTTGCTATTGATAAACCAAGTCCGCTTCCTTCTGTATTTCTTGATGCGTCTCCTCTTACAAATCTTTGCATTAGCTCATCTACACTTATATTTAATTTTTGTTTTGATACATTTTTTAGTTGAATCATTATAGATAAGTCATTTTCTATAATATCTGTATATACTCTGGTTCCTTCTAAGGCATATTTGGATATATTTGAATACATGTTTTCTAGTACTCTATACATATATCTACTGTCTGCATTTATATATACATCATGTTCTGGTAATGTTATTATCTCTTCTAGCTTATGTGCTTTAAATTTGTCTTCAAACTCTCCTGATACTTGTTTTATTAATTCATTTACATTTAGTTTTTCAATATTTAGTTTTATTGCTCCCGATGATGCTTTTGATGCTTCTACTAAATCCTCTGTCAGTTTTTTTAGCCTTTGTGACTTACTGTCCAAAATGTTTAGGTATTCTTCTGCCTTTATGCTATCTATTCCTTCTTTTTTTAGTAAGTCTATATAATTTATAATTGATGTTAATGGGGTTTTTATGTCATGTGATACATTTGTTATAAGTTCTGTTTTTAGCCTTTCACTTTTTAATCTTTCCTCTATAGCATTTGATAGTCCTCCTGCTATATCATTTATTTCTTTTGATGTTCCTTTCATCTCAGTTGTAAAATCTTCTTCTTTTAGATTTAGTTCCGTATTTCCTTTATATAAATCGTTTATTGCGCTTTTTATTTTTACAAATGATTTTACCCTTTTTGAGATGTAACTATATGTTACGATATATAGGATTATTGATAATACTATGCCAGGGAAACCATCTGACCACATAATTCCAAAGCAAATTAAATTTGCTACTATAAATAATATAAAATATAATATTAATTTCTTAGTTATTTTCATGTCGTCTAAAAATTTTTTTAGCCTTACATATACCCAATATGCAAATGTTGTTTTTAAGAATGTATGTGTTTTTAGTCTTTTTACTATTGTTTCAAAAAAGAGTATACAGCTTAAATAAATTATTAATATGCCTACACCCATCACAGACATCCCTAATACAAATGTTGCAACTGTATTTGCACCACTTATAGTTGCCATAAAGCATACTCCTATACCTGCTATAAATATGGCTATAAATAAAGCAATTTCGACTAAAATTTTATCATACCAGTTAAGTTTTATTTCTTCACTTTTTGCGCTTTTACCAACGCCTACAACAATTATTGGTACTAATATAATTATTAGGATTATTAAGATTGGTATTAGTACTAGAGATTGCCTAGAAACTGAAGAAAATGTATCATATAAGATTTTGTTAAATGCAATTTCATCCGCATATTCTAAATTGTCTAATACTGCTGTGTATATAGTGTAATTCTGTATATTATTGTTTTGCTCATTACTTTCTTTTTCACTACTCTCTATTCTTTTAACTATTCCTTTTTTTATATATTCTGAATTAGATAATTTATTAATATTAGTACTTATTTCTTCATTTTCGTAATTCCAAGTGATTCCGTTTTGCATAATTGTATTTTTTATGCTTTCTATATTACTTGTTTGTATTGAATAATCTAAGTTTGTATATGCTTTTTTTGTGTTGTTATCAATTATTAACCATTTTACATTACTTCCATTGTATTCGTAATAATAGTTTATTTCTGTAGCAATAGCATTATTATCTAATTGCTCTGTATCTACATAATAATAACTATAAATATTGGTTGTTTTATCATCTTTCAGATAATTTACTGCATCTACTGCATTAAATATTTCGTATGCATATTCTTCTGCAAATCGGTTAGTTTCAAAGTAGCTTTGATTATTTTTTTCTATTGGGTATGTTAAACCAATTATTAAGATGCATAGAATTGTTATAAATATAGGAAATAATACATATGATACATTTTTAAGTACTCTTGGAACACATATTTTCTTTTTCATCTAATGTGTCATCTCCTTTAACTATTTAGTTTAAATTCCTTTAGTCTAGATTTTCTATTTTATATCCTATCCCCCAAATAACTTTTAGGTATTTAGGTTCTCTAGGGTTTATTTCTATTTTTTCTCTTATGTGCCTAATATGTACAGCTATAATGTTTTCTGCACCATAACTTTCTTCCTCCCAAACGTTTTCATATATTTGTTCTATTGAGTATACTATTCCTTTATTTTTTGTTAGAAATTTTAAAATATTATATTCTGTTGGAGTCAGCTTTACTTCCTTTCCATCTACTTCTACTGTTTTTGTTGAATCATTTATAACAAGGTCTCCTGATCTAAAAATATTATCATTTTTTTCTTTTTTTACCATTGAGCCTAAACTTGTATATCTTCGTATTTGTGAATTTACTCTTGCTATTAATTCTAATGGATTAAATGGTTTTGTTACATAGTCATCTGCCCCATTGTTGAGGCCAGATATTTTATCGTAGTCTTCTGATTTAGCCGAAAGCATTATTATTGGAATTGATTTTTCTTTTCGTATTATACTTGCTGTTTCTATTCCGTCTAATTTGGGCATCATTATATCCAATATTATTAGTTGTATATCATCATTATTTTTTAAAATTTCTAGTGCTTCCATTCCATCGTATGCTTTTAAAATGTTATATCCTTCTTTGCTTAAATATATTTCGATTGCTTTTACTATTTCCTTATCATCATCACATACTAGTATGTTGTACATAATTAACCTCCATTTTAAGCATATTAGCTCTATTAAAAATATTATTTTTTATTGTTATTTTTATATTATATCATATTTTTTAATTATTTTTAGTTAAAGTTTTATTATTTTATTTAACTTGAAATTTAGTATATCATAATTTTATTAAGAAAAAAGTGTAAATTTATTAAGTATTTATTAATCTATAATGAGGTTTATATTTGGTGTTGATACATTGTATACATGGGTTTTATTCTGAGTCTCTTTCCGTTTTTTCTCGTAAATTTTTTCTTGTAATTTATTTAATAATATGTTATACTTTTACTAGATTAATTTGGAAAGGAGATGAATAATATGGAGCAAGAGACTTTAACATTAATTTTAACTAAATTAAATCAGATGGATAATAAAATAGACATCAAATTTGAGAGTTTAAATACTAAGATTGATACGGTTAATAAGACTCTAAATGATAAGATTGATACAGTTTTTAATGTTCTTAATGCAAAAATCGATGATGTTAACGAATCTCTTAATAAGAAAATCGATGATGTCAACGAATCTCTTAATAAGAAAATCGATGATGTCAACGAATCTCTTAATAAGAAAATAGACGACGTTAACGAATCTCTTAATAAGAAAATAGACGACGTTAACGAATCTCTTAATAAGAAAATAGACGACGTTAACGAATCTCTTAATAAGAAAATAGACGACGTTAACGAATTTCTTAATAAGAAAATAGATGACGCAGTTGTATCTTTAACAGAGCGTATGGATTATAGAATAGACGATGCATCCGATACATTAAATGACTTAATTAAAATGTCTCATAAAGACTTATCTTCATCAATTAAAACTCTTCAAAGTTATCATCAAACTGGTTATTCTGTTTTGAATGAAGACGATGTCTAATAATATTTCCAAAGGAATCTAGAAGTGGCTTAAACATATAATTAGTAAAATAATTACATATTTAAGCCACTTCTATTATACTATTTTTTAAAAGTACATGTTTATAATTCAAATGCTTTTTTCATTCTAAAACTTTTAGCTTTATAAACTCATTTTTTATTCTTTAATCATTCTATTTTTATATTCTATATAATCACTTATTAGCAATTTTATAATTGCTATAACAGGTACTGAAAGAAACATTCCCCAAAATCCAAAATATGCTCCTCCTACAGCAACTGCAAAAATAACTAATAATGGGCTTATTTTTAACGAGTTTCCTAATATTTTAGGGTTGATAATATTCGCATCTATCTGTTGCAATATCGTTACCAGTAACACCATTATGACAGCTTGCCATAGTCCTCCTGTTAGTAATGTTATTAATGCTGCAATAATTACAGCAATAATCGCTCCAAAATATGGGATTAAATTAAATATTCCTATCATAACTCCTAGCAAAACAGCATATTTCACACCTATTATTGACATAGCAATAGATGTTATTATTCCTATTATTACACCGTCGAGTAATTGTCCTGCTAAGAAATTAAAAAATATATTATTGCTTCTATCGAAATATTTTCCGATATTCTGATATGTATTTTGTTTAAAAATAGCTCTTCCTAATTTTTTTATAAATTCCATTATTTCTCTTCTTTGCAATAGCAAATAAATTGACACTATAATTGCTACAAAAAAATCTATTATCTTTCCAGCTACATTTATTACACCTTTTGCATACTCTGCAAGTTTCTCCATATTTATATATTGCTTTAAATCTATACTTTTAAAATTATTTACTAAATCTATAACTATGTCACTTTTAAATATAGAGTCATCTGGCATATTATTAATATTATTCATAAAAGAATTATAATAATTCTGTATATTACTAACTAAATCAATAATACTATTGGCTAAAATCGGTAATAAAAAATTTATGCCAATAATTATTAAAATTAAAGCTATTGCATAAACTGTAAAAATAGATAATCCTCTTGCTCTATTTTTTAAAAGTTTTATTTTTTTATTTTTCCTAAAGCAACTCTCTATCTTTCTACACGGTATATACAAAAGATATGCTATAACAAGCCCAACTATAAAAGGCATTAATACATCAAATAAATTTTTTAGCCAATTACCAATAGCCGAAAAATTATCTAAAGTTTTATAAACAATTATTATTGCCACTGCAAATAAAAACCAATATAACCATTTAGTTATTTTTCTCTTATTATTTTCCACTAAGCATCTTTAAAGGGGTTCTCCCTCCTCCTTTTAATTTTCATAATTTCGTTATGTAATCTTGTTTAAAATCTATAATGCATTATTTCCGTAGCTTTTATAAAGATCTTTTCTATTTGATTACATATCTATATCTAGACCTACTGGGCAGTGGTCACTTCCTAATACTTGTGTAAAAATATAGCTCTCTTTTATTTTCTTTTCTATAGATTTAGAAACTATAAAATAATCTATTCTCCACCCCGCATTTTTTTCTCTTGCTTTAAACATATAAGACCACCAAGAATACATTTCCGTTTTGTCTGGATATAAATATCTAAAAGTATCTGTAAAACCAGCATCTAAGAGTTCTGTCATTTTATTTCTTTCCTCATCTGTAAAACCAGCATTGTACCTATTAGTTTTTGGATTTTTTAAATCAATTTCATTATGAGCAACATTTAAATCTCCACACATTACTACTGGTTTAGTTTTATTCAATTTTATTAAATACTTTCTAAATTCATCCTCCCAAACCATTCTATAATCTAGTCTTTCTAACTCTCTTTTTGAATTTGGTGTATAACAATTAACAAGATAAAATTTTTCAAATTCTAGTGTTATAACCCTACCTTCTTTGTCATGTTCACCTATACCTATTCCATAAAATACATTCAATGGTTGCTTTTTAGAAAAAACAGCTGTTCCTGAATATCCTTTTTTCTCTGCACTATTCCAATAACAATTATATTGTGAAAATATTTTTTTAATATTGTCATCGACTTGATTTTCTTGCATTTTTGTTTCTTGAATACAAAAAATATCTGCATCAATTTCCTTAAAAAATTCTTCAAATCCTTTTGTAATAACTGCTCTTAGTCCATTTACATTCCACGAAATTAATTTCATTTTTTCCTCCTACTAATGCGCAATTGGGGACGGGCTTATTTTGCGCAAATTCAACTTGATTTTTAAATGTAAATTTATATATTGAAAAAAACAATATTTGCGCAAAATAAGCCCGTCCCCAATTGCGCATTTTTAAAGGGAGGTGGCTATCCATCTCCCTTAATCTCTATAATGAATTAAAATATACGTTTCCACCTATTACTTCTCCCGAATGGTAACCTGCTGCTCTAAATGATAAGTAATTGTGATTTCTTTTTCCATTTAAAGCATCTAAAACTGCTTGTTTAACATGTGATGGATAGTTTCCATTTAATCTTTTTCTCCAGTGACTATCAATTGAATAGCAAAATTGGTTTGGTGCCATATATTGACTTAATGGATCTGTTCCATACTTTCTCCAACTGCTACTTTTAGTTCTATTACATGCTGTTGTTATTACTGCTAGTGCTCCAGAATAACTTGAGCTACATTCTTGTGCAGTTATTGCACATAATAAATCTATATCACTTGCAGAATATGACCATTTGCCACCACTATATGTTGTTCTAGATGTACCTCTAGTTGTAACTTGTTTTGTTCTAACTTCTATTATTTTGTCTACTGGCTCCTTTATAACCTTAGAGTCTATCTTTGTTTTTTCTATTTCTTCTCCATTTTGGTATTTTACTTTATATGTTACTTCTCTTATTCCGTTTTCACCTTTTTGTATTACTTTGTCTTGCTTTTTTCCACTTCCTGTCGTTACATCTTTTGTAATTGTTTTATATGGAATGCTTTCTTTTTCTACAACTATTTTTTCTATTATTTTAGAATAGTTGTCGTTTAATAAATCTTGTGTTGTAACATCAGTTGATTTTTCTATCTTTTCAGATACTTCAACTTCTTCGTCTTCTTTTGAAATTGTTATTGTATTATTATCTGATAGTTCTTCACTTGTGTCTGGAGTAACTTTTTCATCTTCTAATAATACTATATGATTTTCGTCTAGTATATCTTTGACACTTGTCTTTGATGTTAAAATATCCATTTCATAACCGCTAGATAAAACTATTTTAACATTTTTTAATTTGACATTACCTGCCATTACGCCAACACTTAATAGGAATATAAGTATAATACTTATGCACACTATTTTTTTCAGCGATATAGACGCTTTATCATTATTTTTCATTTTTAATTTGTTCCCTCCTTTAAAAGCAACAATGTTATTATACCATATTTATTCTTTTCTGTCAAATTTTGGTTCTTCCTTGATTCTAGCAACATTGCTGTTTTTGAAGTTTTGTTTTCCGCTTCCCTCTAAGTATAATTTTTTTTAATTTTTATATACTATATTATATGCAGCTTGTACTAGATTTATGATTAAATTATTACAAAATTTACATATATTTTTCACAATTATTGTATAAGATATATTAATATGTTATTATATTAGTATATTTTATTAAAAAGGAGGAAACAATTTATGTGGTGGATAATACTTATAATAGTTGCTGTAATTATTATTGCATTAATTGCACTATATAATAGTTTAGTAACATTAAGATTAAGAGTAAAAAATGCTTGGAGCCAAATTGATGTTCAATTACAAAGGAGATTTGATCTAATTCCAAATCTAATTGAAACTGTTAAAGGATATATGGCTCATGAATCTGACGTTTTAACAAAAGTTACAGATTTACGTTCTTCTTGGGCAGATGCTAAAACTGTAAATGAAAAAGCTGCTTTGGATAATGAATTATCACAATCATTAAAAACGATTATGGCTGTAGCAGAAAATTACCCAGAGTTAAAAGCAAGTCAAAATTTTTCTGAGTTACAAACTGAACTAACCAACACTGAAAATAGGATTTCTTATTCAAGACAATTTTATAATGATACTGTAACAAGATATAATACAAAATTAGAAGTATTTCCTTCTAATATTATTGCTTCAATGTTTCGTTTTAAACCAGAAGAATTGTTTGAAGTTGATAATGTAGAAGCCAAAAAGAATGTTAAAGTCGATTTTGGTAAATAGAAATTATAGGGAATGATATTTATGTATGAAGATATACGAAATAACAAAATAAAAACAGGTTTAATTATATGTTTATTTTTAGTTGTAATTACATTAATTGTATACTATGTATGTATGGCATTTGATTTAGGCTCAATTTCTATTGTAATTGCAATGGTATTTTCAATAGCTACATCTTGGGCATCTTATTATTACAGTGATAGGATTGTTCTTTCTGTAAATAGAGCTCATCCAGCAGATCAGGAGCAATACAATAAATTAAATAATATTTTAGATGGATTAATGGTATCATCTGGATTAGAACATAGACCTAAATTATATGTAGTAGATGACCCCCAGCCAAATGCATTTGCAACTGGTAGAAATCCTCAAAATTCTGTAATTTGCGTTACAACTGGTCTGTTAGAAAAAATGGACTATTATGAACTTGAAGGCGTTGTCGCTCATGAGCTTTCCCATATTAAAAATTACGACATACGTTTATCTGCAGTAGTCAGTGTAATGGTTGGCTTTATAGTAATGCTTGCAGATTTCGTAAGCAGAGCACTTTTCTGGGGACGTGGAAGAGATAGTGATGAAAAAGGTAATCCAATACTAATGTTAATTGGACTTATATGCTTAATTTTAGCACCAATATTTGGCACCTTAATGCAACTTGCACTCTCTAGAAGAAGAGAATTTTTAGCAGATGCAAGTGCAGTTGAACTTACCAGAAATCCAGATGGATTAATCTCAGCTTTACAAAAGCTAGATTCTGATCCAAATGAGTTAAAGTCTGCTAATAATGCTACAGCATATATGTATATTGTAAGTCCATTTAAAGCAAACGCTAAGGATGGTAAAAAGAAAAAGTCTAGTCTATTTTCTACTCATCCATCTATTGAAGACAGGATTGAAGCAATTAGAAATTTAAAATAAGAAAGGCATTTCGCAGGGTTAGTCTCTGGAGCAACAGCGAAATATATGTCCTCGCTTTGCTCGGACGGCCCAAGGTAGCCTAACCTTGTTGTATACGGAAAAATCGTTAAAGATACTGAAATAATAAGGAAAAACCAAGAGGTACAATTTCTCTTGGTTCTTTATTTTAAAAATCAATTTCAAATATTCTACATGCATTTTCACAAGTAGCCATAGCTATTTTTTCTATTTCCATTTGTTTTACATCAGCTATTTTTTGTGCAATGTACTTTACATTTCTAGAATCATTTCGTTTACCTCTATTAGGCTCTGGAGATAAATAAGGGCTATCTGTCTCTATCAAAATTTTATCTAATGGACACATTTCTATAATCTCATTTGCATTTTTTGAATTCTTAAATGTCACTGGCCCTGCAAATGATATATAAAACCCTAGTTTTAGCGCTTCCTTTACTAACTCCCTGTTTAGTGGGCAACAGTGAAATATTCCTTTTTTTAGTACCTCATTTTCTTTCAAAATTTGTATTGTATCCATTACTGCTTCTCTTGTGTGAATTACAATTGGAAGCTTTAGATTATTTGCTAATTCTATTTGTTTTACAAATGCCATTTTCTGCAATGTTATATTATCTGTATTCCAATGATAATCTAGTCCAATTTCACCTATTGCGACTATTTTATTATATGTTTTTTTGGTACTTTTTTCTATGTATTTATTCGAGATTTCATCTATATTTTTATTAGTATTTCTTTCGTTCTTTTTCTCTAATTTTTCATTACAAATTAGCTCTTGTAATTGATTAATTTCTTCATCTAATTTACTTGCATCCTCAGGTATATCATTTGGAGATATTCCAGATATTGTATACATCCAATCATATTTTTTTGCTATTGCTAAGGCCTGTTTTGATGACTCTAAGCTATATCCTGCATTTACTATTTTTGTAATTCCTTCATTATATATTTTTTGTATTAATTCTTCTCTATCTTCATCAAATTTTGTATCATTATAATGTGCATGTGAATCAAAAAAGTTCATTTAATTTGTAACGGATAATTATAAATCCGTATGCTCCTTATACATTATATTTAGGTTTTAATCTGCGGTTTTACCTATAAACCTATATGATTTTAATTATAGTTTCTAAGTATTTTAAGACATTATTATTTAATTGCTTTTGTGTATTCTAAGCTTTAATATTAATGCTCTTTACTCTTATTCTTCAAATACCGCAACTGCACTTGCCACGGCAAATTCCTTTATATGCGATATACTAACATCTATATTTACTAAGCTTAATTTATCTCCAGCTTTTTTTATGTTTTTCTGCAATTTTTCCACATTTAATTCAGGCTTTCCACTTTCTAGATTTATTACTTCTATGTTTTTCCAAATTGCATCTTCTCTACCTTCTATATAACAAGAAATTGCTTTAAATACAGCTTCTTTTACTGCAAATCTCGCTGCGAAGTGCTGATATTTATTGATATTTGATTTCTTGCAATACTCTATTTCATTTTCTGTATATATTCTATTTAAAAAATTTTCTCCAAGCTCTTCTATTGTTTCTTTAATTCTATTTACTTCTATTATATCTATCCCAGTTGTAACTTTCATTCTTGTTTCATTCCTTCCTCCAAGTCACAAGCCTATGTTTTTATGCCAAATTCTCTATTTTAAAGCTGCAAATAAAATAGTAATAATATTTATGACTAAAATAGCTGCAATAATTACTCTTGTTACTTTATTATTTTTATTAAGTTCCTCCACATTATGTTTTTTATATGCTACATCATACTCATTTTTTAATTTATAAAATGTCTTCTCTACTTCCAAATTTTGCATCCAGTTTTCTTCCATTCTTCTGCCAAATTCTTCATTGGTTGTATCCTGTATCCATAATTTTTTTGTAAAATCTAGGAAATCATTTTCTGCATTCTTAAATTTATTGCTAAACTCATAGTTAAGTTTATTTAATAGAATCTTTTTATATAACACTAGAATATAGGTATATAAGTACTCACTCTCGTATTTTTGAGGTACTAAAGTAAAATTGGTTGTGTTGATGTTTGACGTAAAGAGTACTGTACTTGCTATTGTAAAACCATATCTAATATATTGGTTTTTGTACATCGACTTACTTTCTTTTTCGTGTTCTAAAAGTGTGTATTTATCATTTAAAATTTGCGAATTGACTGGTAAAATTGACCTATATTTTTCAAATAACCCGTTTAATTCTTCTTTTGTATTTTCGTTCCAGTCTTTTTGGTCAACACATGCATATGAATATACAAAAAATTTTTCTGTTCCTATATTTATTTTCTGTGATATGTTATCATGCCCAGTAATTTCTTTTATTAATTTAGATATATCTTTTACATCTTTAAATGTACTTGATTGTATTTTTATATTCTCATATTCTTTTAAATCATATGATAACGAGTTTATTTCTCTAAATTTGTAGTTAAAATTTAATAAATCTGAAAAACTATTAGTATTCTCTAAGTTAGTTTTAAACATTAGAAAGCATATACCAGATTTAAAGCATATTACCTTAATTTCTGATATTTCAAAAAATATTCCTCCTGCTGCTCCTACTTTTCCTTGTAATTTTTCGGGTAATTTGTAATTAAAAATATTACACTCGTACTTGCTAAGTAGTGTCGCTTTAACTTCTGAATCTAATGTATTAAAATTTCTTAGTCCTTCTTTACTTAAATTAAAACTACCAAACAAAAAGTCTCTAACCACTGGTAAAAAATATGTATATAAATGTATATCTTTTTGTTTGTCAAAAATTCTTAATTTACATTTTTTATTTTTTAATAAGCTTTGCAAATATTTTTTGTATTTACCTTTTTCTATTACATAAGGGTACACAAAATAAGTATATTGATACTTCATCATTAGTTCCATTTATTTTTTCTCTCCCATCTCTGTTTTTATTTATAGGTTAATGTTTAATATCTATTTAGTTGGTTAAATGGGCAAGAATGCTTTTTGGTATTTTACTCTTGCCCAAACTAAATCTTTATTCGTCTGTAAAATAATACAAATTTAAATCTTCTCCTAAATGCCATTTACCTATAAATCGTATTAATGCATTATTCTCTAATTTATACGAAGGCTCTACTACTACATTTCCTTTAGAATCTATGGCGCCCCATAAATCATTTTGTTTAACACTAGCATAACCATATTCATTTTGTTCGCTAGCATCATCATATATATAGTTTACTACTACATTTCCATTTTTGTCAACAAATCCGTATTTTCCTTCTTGATTTTTACTTAAGAATAATGTGTTTCCTGCAAAAATATTCTGTACATTCTTTTCTTCAAATTTAAAATTATAATATTTATCTTGATTATTTTCTCTAACTTTCATGTATCCATCTGTAGTATTTAGTTCCGATAATATTACATTTGATAGTTTAACATTCATGTTAGCATCTATTAAATCTGATGTATAATCGCTATTTGTTGCCTCATAAAAGTCTGCTATATCTCTATAAGTAATGCTTTCATACTTAAAGTCTACAAGTTTATTTCCACTTGCATCTATAATTCCATATTTATTGTTGCTTTTTACAATATATTTATTATCTGAACCATAAGAAATCTCTTCATATGTTGTATCTATAATTTTTTTGTTGTCTGTAACCTGAACTACTCCATACTTGTTATTATCTTTTACAATAACATTTTCTCCATTTATAGAAACTATATCGTCATAAGCTCCCTCTAGGTATTTTTGCCCATCCTCGCTTACAACTTCCCATTTATTGTTCTCTTTTACTGCATAATATTTTCCATTACTATATATTTTTTTAATATCATCATATTTTGTCTCTAACTCTGTTGTCTTTGTATAACTTATAACCCCATACTTACCATTTTCTGCTTCTACTATAAATCCATCTTCGTATTTACTAGAAATTGGCTCTATTTTTTTATAGTTATTATCTATAATTACAGTACCTACATTATCTATTATTCCGAATTTTCCATTTTTTTCTGTAAGAAGTACTTTATCTACTCCTTGTAGTGCTTCTATAGAATCATATTCTGGACTTACTAGCAATTTTCCGTTTGTATCTATAACACCATATTTTCCGTCTTGTTCTACCTTAAAAATTCCATCTTCATACCAAAGATTATTATTTTCATCATAATTTTCTAGAGCCTCTACATTATTATAATCTGTATAGATTTCCTCATTTTTCTCATTTATAACTTTTGTTTTATATGTTCCTTTTTCATAATCCACATCATAAGTACATATAAATATAGGCTTTGTATTATCTGGAATTACTATATATTCATCATACTCTGGACTTATTATAGTATTTCCTTTAGAATCTATAACTCCCCATTTATTATCAGTATATACTGGAAAATATTTTAGGGCAACTGTCTTTTCTTCTGTTGTACTTTTTGCACTAAATAGGTGTTTTATTCCTATTATAAACATTATTATAACTGCTATCGCTATGATAACTGCAAATACTTTTTTTAAGTTGAGTTTTTGCTCTCCTTCATATCTTCTTCCTTTACTCATAGGCTTCCTCCAAATGCTTATTATTTTACATATATAATATATCACATTTTAGGTGGAAATTACAAGATTCTGCAAAAAGTTTGTCATTTTTTAGTTACTGGATAATGGTTTAAATGATTTTTTATTCGTAAAAACAAGGTATATGTATATTTTGAAGCATTTTGCTGTTTTTACATATTACAAGCCAGAGTTAATATATTCAAAATTTGTGAGAATATGGAATGGAAAGTGATTTGAAGATACTAATTCTTGAAAAATTTTTGTAGGGAATCTCACGCCTCGCCGTGAGGGCGCTACAAAAATTTTCTTAGAATTAGTTCAAAAATCAGCTTGACCGACATATTCGATACAATATTTTGAATATATTAACTCTGGCTTTAGTATTAACTCTGTTTAAGTCGTGGAATACATTAAAACTAATTTTGCCTTTAGCCTATTTATCACTTATTTTAGCAACTATTACTGTCATATCATCTTTTTGCTTCCCAAAATCATTATCTATGGCTTCACCAATTATTATATCTGCCATTTTTTGTGCATCGTCTGTTTCCATATCTTCTAACAAATATTTAAGCCATAATTCCCTATTTAGATATTCTTTATTTGAATCTAATACTCCATCTGTGCACATTACTAGAATATCACCTGGTTGCAAATCATAGTCATATACTACTAAGTCAATATCACTAAGAATTCCTGTTGGAAGTGACATAGATTTTAGAAGTTGTACTTGTCTTCCTCTTTTTACATATGTTGGGCATGCACTATTTTTTATAAATTCCATGTTTCCTTTAAATAAATCTAAAATTTCTATATCTAATGTTGAAAACATATCTTCATCAGTATTTGCAGATATTGTAGAATTTATTAATTGTAATGATACATCTTTTTCAAAACCTGCTGTTAATAGCCTTTCTAACATTTTTATAGCAATTTTACTACTTTTCATTGCCTCTGGTCCTGAACCCATGCCATCACTTATAGCTAGTAAATATTTTCCATCATCTAATTTTATATGTATACTACTATCTCCTGATACTGATGAGCCTTCCTTTGTAGATTTTGCTATTCCTATTTGCACTCCGTATTTGTCGTCCGATATATACGTAAATTTGCATATTGATTTATTCATTCTAAGGCCGCATTCTTGTTTTTGCATAATCATCTTATGTCCAATGACTTTACTTAATAATTTACATATTTTTTTAATATCACATTCTGTACCATCTGGATTTCCACAAGTATCTGTAAAAATATCTATTATATATCTTCCTGCACTTGTTTTCTTTATTTCAATGCTTTTTATTTCTATTTCTTTTTGTTCTAATAATGCAAGTATTTGTTTTTTTAACTCTACATGCTCTTCTTTTTTATCCATGTCTGTAGCCATTTTTGAAATAGCCTCTGATACACCTTTTAGCTGTGATGAAACGTTCTTTTTGCTTTCGTCTAGTTTTTTCTTCCAGATAAAATTTATTTTACTTATTTTGTATGAATAATTAATTGCCTTTACTATTTTATATACATCTTCTTTTGCTTGTGATTTTGTATTATCAAAACCTACTATGTAGTTATTATGTTTCTCTAGTATTTTTATAAATTCTTTTTCTGTTATAATATCATTTTCCATTAAATATTCAAATATATCTGTAATAAGTTCTTTTGTGGGATAGTATATTTCCTCATATAGCATATTGTCCTTTAAATCTTCTATATTTTTTTGCAATTCCTCTAGAAATATGTCTATATTATTTTTTTCTTGTGCTTTTAGCTCCTCTTCTGTTAATATTGTTGCTGCTGCCTCACTATAGCTCTCTGCCATGTCAAATATTGTTTCTGATATGCTATTTAATTTATATATTGTGTCCTTATTTTCTTCTAAATCTCCGCCTGTACTTTCTGGTAAAAGTCTAGTACTTCCGACTAAATCCTCTATATTAATCTCTATGTTTTTTGGAATAGCTAAAAGTCCGAGTGACGCAATTAAGATTTCCTGAAACATTATAAGATCTGTAGTATTTCCATTAGCCGCATAGGCAAGTACTACATTTCCAAGTGCAAATCCTACTATAACACCAATTCTTCCAAATCTGTTAAGTAGACCTGCTATTAAGCCAGAAATTGCATATGCTGCTATCATTATTGGTTCCGTGCCAGTTATTACTCCAAGTACAACTCCTATTGTAATACCCCCTGTAGCCCCTACTAGCAATCCATTTTTCCAACCAAGTACAAGAACTATTAATATACTTAAAATGTTTTGAATTGAAAAACCAAATATATTTATACTTCCAAATACTGTAACAGATATTGCTAACAGTAGACTTGTTCCCATTACTTCTTCTATTGTAAATGCTCTTCTTGTTCCAAAATCTATAATCATTGTAATTGAGTTTACAAATATTTTGTAAAATATGTACGTTGTTATTCCAAGCATTATACTTGTTAACAGGTCAAAAACATAAAAGTTTCTAAAAAATATTGGAACTAGTTGTACAATTGTAACTGCAAAAAATAGATGACCACCTATTTTCTTTTGTTCATTTACGCCTTCTTGTAATTTAGGCCTAATTATTAATACTAGAGCAAAAAATACAAGCGATGTTATAAAATACACTAATAAGTTATTTAACCCAAAACCTATAAATGTTCCTATTAGAGATAACACATACATAATACCAACTGGTCTATTATTGCTTAATGCTCCTGCAATTACTGCTAGTCCAAAAGGAACTAATGAAAATATTAAAGTATTTGAGCCAAACCCTACCATTGATATTAAAAATGTAACTGTATATAAAACTATATTTTGTTTTGCAAATAGTTTTTTGAGCACATCTTTTGTATTAACTTTTTTTACATCTTCTTCGTATTCTGTTTTTCCAGTTGCACTCCCTGCTATATTTTGAAACATAATAACCACCCCTACTTTTTTATTTATGCATTAATGTTTTTCTCAAATTGTTTTTCTTTTGTGTTGAATTGCTTTTTAATGCTACTTTATTATAGTTCAGTTCATAAAATTTTTTTGTCACATTTAATCCATAATATAAAAAAGTTTTTTACAAAATGTGATGTGCTCTATATTTTTTATTATTTTTTTTACATTATTCATACATAATTTTATCGCAAACTAGCATTTTTTTCAATCTTTTAGCGAAATTTTTTAGTGCGCAATTGGGACTTAGCTTTTTTACGCAAGTATAATTGTTTTTTAATTGTAAATTTATATATTTTTTCTTTTTAGTCTCCGGCCCCCAACATCGTACAAACTGTAATAATTCCACTAACGTGCAATTAACAGTTTGTAAACTTGTTGGTCCCCACCTTAAGCACTCCGACTAAAAAGAAAAAATATATAAATTTACTAAAAATTGAAATAGGATTTGCGCCAAAAAGCTAAGTTCCTAATTGTGCAAATAAAATACGCAAAAGAGAGTTTTTCTCAATTGCGCATTTTTGCTTTATACTATTCCGTTTTATTGTCATTCTCACCATTGTCTTTTCCTTTTAGTACTTTTCTTCTTATTAATACGATTCCTCCTATTAATAATACTGCTATAACTGCTCCAATTATATAGTAAATACGAACTTCACCAAATGGTGGTAATATAATTATTCTTTCTGCTGCACTACTATCAACTTCTGATGCATTGCTTTCTGTTGGATCTTGGTTACCAACTACGGAGTATGCCATTCTTCTACCAACAGTATTTGATGTTTTAACAATTTCTACCATGTTACTATATGTTAAATCGTCTTCTGTATTTTCTGGTGTAATTAATTGTGATAGTATAAGTGTCGCTGTTTTTTCATCATTTGGAGCTAAATCTCCACTTAAATTTCCTGTCTGAATTATATTATTAAACTTTTCTAAATCTGCTGATAATTTTTCATTTACTAGTCCGTCACTTGTTATTGTTCCTTTATCTATTACAGACCATCCTCCATTTGCTTCGTTATTACTATCAAATTGTAAGTTATTTACAACATAGTCTATAACTTGGTTTGCATTTGTTGTACTTATAGTTGCATTGTCTGCAACTCCTTTATAATAGTAGTCCTTTTCAGCTCCATCCACATAATCTACTTCTCCAACGTTTTTAACTTTTAGACCATATGTTACTTGAATTGTTGCACCATGCATTAGCTCTTGATCCATTGTAAGTTGTATTAATCCTTTTTCTGTACCTTTTACAATTTCATCAATTTTGTCTCTAAATGAATACCTGTGTTTGCCTTCTTCTCCATAATATGTTTCGTACATACCATCTTTCATTTCTTCTCCAATATTGTATTCTTTATGATCTTGCCATAATGCATTGTTAGCGGCTTTGTTTATATCAAATAATATTGTATTATTAGCAAGTGTAACTTTAACATTTGTTACAGATTTATCTATTTCAAGTTGTGCTTTTGGTCTTTCTGTTAATCCTAAGTCTATGTCATTTAATTCATAATTACTGTTATATCTGTTGCTTTCATCTACATAGTCTTTACTTGAGTTATCCTTATTGTTTTCTGTTTCTTTTAATCCGTCTGCTTGTTGTCTATCATATTCAAATTCTACAACTATAATACCTGTTTCTGCTGTCATTGCAGTATTTTGCATCAATTCTTGGTATAGAGCATCCATTTCGCTTTCGCTATATTCTGCTCCTTTATATGTAGGTTTTACATATGGAGATGCCAAAACTTCTGCTACATGGTTTGTCACATTATCTTTACTGTAATTAATTACTTTTTCTCTTTGACTCCAAATATCTTTTGCATCTGAATAATTTGTTTCATCACTATCTAATTTATAGATGTCATATCCATATGTATCATCCTTTGGCTCTCCCTTGTCTGGATTATATTTTCCACTTTCATTTTGTTTTTCAGTATTAATATATCCTTGATATCTTTCAGATATATCAGTAGTTCCTTCTTGGTCTATATCTTTTTGATATGTTGTAGACTTAAAGTCTTGACCATTGTATGATACATCGTTTGAGCCTCCGTCTTCTTTTGTAAGTGCTGTTGAAACTGAATCACCGTATTTAAATCTAATTACATAGTCTCCTGGTATATAGTTTTCAAAACTATATTTACCATCTTCCCCTGTTGTCGTTGTTTGCCATTCGTATTCTGAACCGTCTGTACATTTTTCTATTAATTGTACTGTAACTCCAGCAATTCCAATCTCATCTTCATCTCTAATGCCATCTCCTATTTTTGCTTCTCCCGCTTCTTCTGTTCTTTCATCTTCCCACACAGTTCCATTTGCTTTTCTTACTGCTTCTTCATCGACTAGCACTCTTAAACTTGGTGCTCTATCTGTATCATCTTCAAAGTTCTTTTCGTATTTTTCTCCTTGTAGGTCTTCTGCAACTAAGTTACCTGGATTTGAGTCTCTATCTAATAGACCAGCTATATTTTTAGAATTTTTTGTAACTCCATTTGGTAATTCTGTTCCGTCTCTATAGTATGTAGAGTAACCATTTATTTCTGCAATATTTTCTTTTGGGCTACTTTCGTCATCTAGTATTATCCTTCCAGATTCATCTTTCTTAACTTCAAATGTTAAATATATGTATGCACTTTCACCTGTTGCAAGTTTTTTATCTTCTAAGCCTTTAACATATAATCTTTGATATTGCTCACCTAAGTCTTTTTCATTTCCATAACGGCTCTTGTCAACTTCCACTTTTGCATCTTTAGAATTTTCTATAAAGTCTGTTGCACTTGTGCTTTCATTGTCTATTATATCTTGAGATTGTTCCATCATTTCGTAGAATTTGTCCTTATCTATGGTAGTTCGTTTATTTTCGTCTGTCTTATATATTACCCAAGATAAATTTGGTTTATATGTGTAGTCCCTATCATAATAATCTACTACTTCTTTTATTTGTCCAATTATACTCATAGATTGGTTTCTAACCGTTATTTTATATGTAATGTACATTTCTAGTGGTTCTCCTGGATGTCCTTCACCAATTCCACCTGTTGTATTATACTCGTAATCTGTTTGATATACCTCTCGATTGTATCCTGAGTTATAATATGCATCATAATCTGACATCCTTACATTGATATCCCAATATGTATTATTGTCTTTACCATTAGCATTATTTGCTCCTTCGTCTTCTACTGCTCTTTTATCATAATTGTACACTACTGTCTTTCCGTTTATCTTCATTGTTGCTTTATATACATCTTTTCTAAGTGCTGCATCAAATTCTTGTCTTCTCCATAAACCTAGATTTACATAGTATTCTCCATAGTATAATGCTGTATACTCTGTTCCATCTATTATTTCTTCTCTTACATCAAAGTAGCCTTCAATTGATGAATTTGGATCGAAATCTAGAGATTCTCCATTTTCTACTTTATTTATCTTGAATTGATCAAATAATGGATATAAGTCTATTTTTTGTGATTTTGGTGAACCAGAATATGCTTGTATATAACAATCTTCTATAAACTGTAGTTTTCTTTGAAGTTCCTTATTACTTCCTGCAATACTAGAATAAATTTGTTTCATAGCATTGTCATCAGGGAATTTTTTATTTGACTGTATATATGCCCTAACTTTATTTGAGATTGCCCCTTCTGCAAATTCCGTTGTCTCTAATCCGTTCTCATCAAATTTGTAACCATCTATTAATTGAGTTTCTGTTTGATGATATTTACCATTATCATCCAATCTGTATCCCATAAGTTCTAATTGAGTATATGCTGCATTACGTCCATTTGATGCCCAGCCTAAATTATTCGATGATGGATAATTTTCAGGATATGATGCAATTTCTTGATACCTTCTATCATAATCATTTCTTGATATTTCTACACCTGCAACTTTGCTTGATGTAGATTCTGTTCCTTTAGAGGTAACCTTCCATTCTGTCGTATTAAATAATCCCGCATTATACATTTCTTCTGCTGAACCATATTGGCCTTTTGAAGTATTTAAATATTCCGTTGGTAAATATCTTTGTCCATTATACTCAAATACTACATAATATTTTTTCATTGAGTTTAGTCCTTGGAATAAATATCTACCGTCTTCATCAGTATATGTAGAATTTATTCTATGCATTATATCGCCTTCGCTTGTATCTACAGCAAGCTTTGCAGGTTTATTTGTTTCTGCATCATATAATGTTACTTTCACATTCTTTAATCTTATATCTGTATCCTGACCAGTTGTATTTATAACACCATCTGCTTTTGACTCTTTAGATACTACCTTATCTTCCCATACATAGCCACCTAATTCCATAATTATCTCTGCATGCTGACGGTTTCCTCCATCGTCATCATCGTCATCATCGCCATCGTCGTCATCTCCATCACCAGGTGGTTCTTTTCCTGGTTCATATCCTAGTACAATGAACTGTTCATAAATAGATCTTATTGCATCCATCGCTGCTACATATTGTTGTGGAGTTTCTTGTAAATATGCTGTAGCTGTACAACTATAATATGATCTTGTTGTATAAATTGGGTTTCCTTCTTCATCTACACCTGTTTGCACTTGTTCTGTTCTTTGAGTATGACTATGTTGATATCTTACTTCATATAATGTACCCTTTAGTTTTGTATATTGACCATTAGCCACCATATATTGGAATTTTACTTTTACTGTTGTGCTAGTAACATAATTTGGGTCATCTTCTTCTAGTCCTTGGTTTGGATCACTAAAGACTACAAAGAATTGTTGATTTGGTTTAGGATACTTTTGTTCAGAACGGTCTACTTTTGAATCCTTTTCAGGTTCAAAATATTCTGGTTTTTCAGCTTTTCCATATTTTCCTGTTGTTTCATCTTGCAATATAATTTTCTCTACTTTTATGTTATTTTTAACTAGTTTACCATTTTTATTAAATCCATACACTAGCATTTCAGATATTCCTGAAAAAGCAACATCTCCATAAATACCATTCACATAATTCACTTTATATGGACCCACAGTATATTGTTTTTTATCTCTGTCAACAAGTACATGTACTACTTCAGGATCTTTATTTACATCTCCAGTATGTTTTGAATTATCTTCTATTTGTAGTCCTTTACCATTTACTTTACTATCATAATCTGCATAATCTGCTGCTTCTTTATCAAAACTAGATGCTCCATCACTGCCAGTATTCATCATTAATCCTTCATCTAATCCAGATGCTGCAGTATTCCATATTCCAAGTTGCTTGTCTAATGTGTACGAACCTATTGTAGCTCCTGAAACAATGTATGCAATTGCTGGTGATAACTTACTTGTTCCTACCTCTGAGTATACTGGCCATGTTTTAGCTCCGTCTGCAGGTGTACTAGCACATCCATATGATGAGTAGTTACTTTGTCCTACCATTGCTAGTGCTTCTTCATAACTTATTGAACCTTCATAGCGGATTTGACCTCCCATTTCAATACAGTAAATTTGATAACTTCCATATATAGGTATTGCGTGAGGTGGTGTTTGATACTGTGTTGCTTCAAATGTTCCTGTATGAGTATAATAAGGATATGATTCTGGATCTTTCTCTCCTTTTAGTAATGTTCCTATATACCCTGAGTTTCTAGAATTATTTACTACGGTTCTAGCTTCATTGTTTTTAGTTTCTTCCGCTTTTGAACTAGTAACAAGTAATGTTCCCAGAGTTATCAGTATAGCTATAAACATTGTTGCTACTGCACCAATTATTTTTTTACTCATTTTTTTCCTCCTTTCTTTTACCTATATTTTTTTATTTAAAACATGTTTTTTTATTTCATATATACCCAAACTTAATAATGTTATAACTACAAGTATTATTGCAGTATACGTTACTATCTTACCAGTTACTAATGATAATACCAACTCTGCTTTTCCTATATCATCTTCTGTCTCTTCTCTGTTTGCTGGTGTTGAATCTACATCTGATAGTCCTTGTTCATTATAAGCTTCGTATATTTCTGAATAATTTTCTAGTGTTCCTAAGTTATTTTCGTTTATTTGTACACTAACTATTAGTGTTACTTCTTTTGATTCTCCAGGATTAATTTTTTCATTTGCTAAACTAGAATTATATATATTACCATTATCTGATAAATACCAATCTGTATTTAATTCTGTATTAAATTCTACATTATGTGGTAAATAATCTACTATCTTATTTACGTATCCTGGTACAGAACCTTCATTAGTAACAACTATTTTATATTCCACTACTGCACTACTTTTTCCTAGATTTTGTCCTAAGACTTCCTCTTTTACTAATGAACTATTATTAAAGTTATCTACTCTTGTTCCAATTGTAGGTGTCATTAGAGATACTTTACTAATATATTTGTCTAATCTTAAATCAAACTTATTTGCAGTATATAACCCTATATCTACGTCTCTTGCATTATCATTATTTATTGTTATAACATCTGTTATACCTGCGATTTTTCTTTCACCATTTAATGTTAAATTTATATCTATGGCATCAGAATTAAATCCTTCATCTACCCCGTTTTTTTGGTATTCTGTTAAACTATAATTTGATGAATCATACAAGAAAACCACTAAATATTCACCATTTGGTAGATTGTTAAATTCGTATGTTCCATTATCTGAAGTCGTAGTAATTTTTTCTTCATTTGTGTCAGGATCTTTTACTATTGTATTTCCATCTTTGTTTAATAGTAGTATTTGAATATTTGAAAGTCTAGTTTCGTCTGAATCCTTTTTACCATTTAAGTTTTCATCTAACCATGCAGTACCTGTGATCTTATGTCTTCTATTTGTATTTACTCCTCCATTATTATCTGTGTGAGCTTCTTCATAATATTCTATAATATTACTTACCATATTGGTTTCAACAGTTGCAAAGCTTTGCGCACTAATACTTATTTTATTTTGTACTTCTTTATCTTCTTCGTCAGGAAGTAATCCTGCTTTTGCAACTATACTGATATCTACACTTTCACCTGGTTGTAATACATTAATGTTAATTTGTACTTTTCCATCTGTTAGAATTGTATCTTTTCTTTCTTCTCCATTATAACTGTATATAGAATATTCATAATTTAAATCAGATGGTAGCTCATCAACTATTAGTAAGTTTCTTACCATAGTTTTACCGGTATTTTTTATAGTAAATCTATATGTAACATTCTGTGATTCTTTTACATATCTAGGTGTTGATGTCAATTCCGAAACTTCAAGCTCTACTTTGCCAGATTTATGTTCAAAAACATTTGAATAATGTTCTGTTATACCATCTGCCTTTACCACTGGCATTATAGAAAAGTCTCCATTTAGGCCATCAACTTTAACTGTCAATTCTATAAATTTAATTATATCCAATGTTCCCACATTTATGGTAACAGTATTACTGTTTTCATCATAAGATACTCCTTCTGATGTTTCTTCTGTTGCGCTTACTGTGTTTCTTATAACTGCTTTTTCAAATTTTATTCCATCTGGTAATTTAATGTTTACAACTGTATTATTTAGTGCTCCAGATGTTCCTATATTAGTTAAATTTATACCGTATCTGATTGTATCTCCATCTTTTAATACAACATCTTCTCCAATATATGAAAACGTATTAATTCCAATGCTTCCATCTTGTACTTCGAATTTTAATTCATTTGATTGTATCTCGCCAGATATTCCTTCAACAGTTGCACTAACTTTATTTATAATTTCTTTTGGAAATTTCATTTTTTCATTCATAATGTCGTAAAACTCTTCTTCTGACATTTCATCTTTTAGGCTTGAATCAACTCTTGTTGTATCATCATCTATTTTTATATAATAACTTGCCTGTACTGTTTCTCCAGCCTTTACTGTTCCTATATCTATCGTATAAGTATCATTACTTAATTCAAAAAATCCATTTCCTAGTCCATAATCTAAAAATGTAACATACTCTGGAGCTTTCGCATTTACTTTTACTTTTTCTGCATCTATATCACCAGTATTTTTTACTGCAACTTTCATTTTTATGTACTGTCCTTCTTTTACAGTATCTACTGAGCTAGAAAGATTAACTTCTAATTCTGGTCCCTCTCCTGTTGATAATCCCATAACTGCTGAAACCTTATTTTCAGACATAGTTCCAATATTTGCATTATTATCATAATATATTTTATACATTGCATAAGCATCATTATTAGCAGATAAACTTTCTGGTATTTCTATATTATAATTAAATTCAACTTTACTACCTGATTTTAATTTATAATCATCATTAAAATCTATTAGGTATGATTTTGAGTTTGTCGTAGCTGTTTCTGACCAATTATTACTCTTATCTTTTAAATTACTCGTAGCATTTTGGTTATCTGAATAATATATTTTATATTCACTTTTATTAACCCCCGACGTTGAAATTGCCGTAGCCAATGGTGTTGTAAACGTAGAGCCCATATCGCTGTCTGTATCTATTTTTTTGTTGCCTTGAGAAGGAATTCTTCCAAGTATTTTGACATTACTTATATCGTTTGAGTAGTTGTTTATTATAGTTCCTTCCATTTTAGCTTGTCTTTCCTGTGCATAAGTATCTATTTCAGCTGTTTGAGCTTCATTAGATATTGATAATATGTCTGGTGCTTCATCTTTATAATTGCTTACTCCGCTTGCTGCAACAACTCCAGTAGGAGCAACAAATTTTATTTTTTGTTCCAAAGTTCCTTCTGTTTTTTGTGCTGTTTCACTTTTATTCGTATACTCTAATATTACTGTATCCGTTCCACTTGCTGTTAAAGTTTTTACAGTTAGATTAGTATTTATTACAACTATTGTACCTTTATACTCTGCATTTATTGTGTACTCTGTTTGTGTTCCATTAAGAACTACATTTATAACTTTATGCCCATTTTCTTCAGTTATTTTTGTTTCTTTTATTTTTAATCCATTATTTAATAATATGTTAGCACTTTTTACTTCTACACCTTCTATTGATGATGGTAATATAAATTTTAGTATTGGATCCTTAAATAGTGAGTTATATTCGCTTGAAGTATCTAAAACTGCTCTAAATTCTACATTCTCATTTTTTACAACTGTAGTTAAATCTTTTTTACTAATTGCTAATTCAACTTTCGTTTCTGGTTCTTTTAAATTAATATCTTCATTTATTCTTGATTCTGAGACATTTGTCCTAGCATTAGCATATACTTCTATACTTTTAAAATTTTGCATTTGTTTTTTAGAGTAAGCTATATCTCCCTTTATCGCTTTGAATATATTTATTTCGATTTTTCCTTCTGCTATAGGTTTTGTAGTCTTTAATTGTAAATTATTGCTATTTTTATCACTTAGATCTAGTATATAATTTTCGTTTTCTACTAATGTATCTTTATTTATTATTCCTATTTCCGTATTATTATCTTTTACTATAATAGAACCATTCTCTCCTAAGATTTTATTAAATACTGCTTTACTTATCTCAATTCTTTTGTTATATGCTAAATTATTATTATTTAGAGTAGTCAAGCCTTCTTTTTTGTCTTCTGTAGTAAATTTATCAATTCCTTGTTCAAACTCTATTTCTTCAATTAAATTTACATTATATATCGTTGCTAAATACTTTACGCTATATTCAGTTTCTGTTTTATTTTTTGCATCATAATTTGCATATATATTACCTTTACTTATTTCGTTTGTAGCTTGTATACTAAAATCCGAATACTGTCCCATATTGTGATTATATTTTATATCCAGTTCTGATAGTTTTTCTATTTGTGTTTCTTCACTATTATATAATGTCAATTTTAAATTCGCTATAGTTGAGGTATTCACACCGTTTTTTACTGCATAATCATAAATTTCTTTTCCTTCATATATATAAGTTACCAAATATTCATCTACGGCGTTTTGTTTCCAAGAGATTCTGTCTTCTAAGTTAGAAGTACTTATATTTATCTTTCCATCCTCAATATCATAAGAATAATTTTCTTTATTAAAGTTTAGACCATCTGCTTCTCCATTTGTTGCTTCTATTTTATTTGCTACCACTGTAGCTGACGTTGGCTTACTATTATTTATTGAAGGTACAGTAATTTCAATATTTGTATTATGAATTGGTAGCACGTTTTCTTTTACTTTAGAATTAATTTTAGTTTGCAACATTACCCCATAGTTTCCATTAATGTTATATGGTATATATTTAGTTGTCTCTAAATTTAACTCTGCCTCTGCTTCACCTTGCCAATAAATAATATTAAATATTTCTTTTTGAACATTCTTATCGTTTCCCTGATTATCTACATATGTTGCTGTAAAGTTTGTTTGTACTTCTTTGCTAAAGAAATCCATAGAAACCTCTTCGCTTTTTAGAATTTCTATTGGAAGTTCTATAACTGCTTCTGTCCCATTATTTATTTTATTTAATTTTATTGTATTATTTTTAGTGTCTACATTTTTTATATATTTACTTTTTATATCATCTTTTAGTTTAAAATTCGTATTCTTGCATTCTACTACCCCATTTTCTATAAAGCCTGAGTCTTTAACTTTTATTTCTACATAAATCTTAGCATCATCTTGATTTATATTAAAACTTTTGTTATGGACTTTACCATAAAAATAGGAGTCAAATTCGACATTCTTATTGTTTGTCTTAGAATTTTGCTTATTTATCTCGTTAGTATCAGCAGTTTCTGTTGCATATACAGCATAATTTGCTCCCAACATAACTAAGTTTAATCCCATTAAACAAATAATTAAAAACATTGCAATTACTTTACTTAATACTTTACCCATAGTACCCTCCATTTTTAATAATATATATATTATACGACATTTTTGTTGTTTTTTCAATATTTTCGTTCCTTTTTTAGAACTTTTTATGTATATTCTGACCAATATATCATATTAATTCTATTTTAGCATTTTTTTGATAAATTTCAACCTATATTTAGTAGGTAATTTTTTCTAAATTTACTATTCTTTTACGGATATTTAAATTAGGAACTTTTATCTGTTATTTATTACATTTTTATTACATTTTTGATACAAATATAATTATTTCTTAGGCATACTACCTTTTAGATAAATTCATTTTAACTTTTTGATTTACACTATAGTAACACTTGTGTTTTTTTTGCATATAATAACATATACTATAAAGAGGTGATATAAAATATCATTATATAGAATTTGGAGGAAAGGAGAGGCAATTCGATTGTTTTTGTATGATATTTTAATAATTGAATTGTACAAAAATTTATGGATAATAAAATAAATATGTCTCAACTTATGAGTATGCTTTCTAAAATGGACAAAAAAGACCTAGAAAATGGTTTAAATCAAGTAAGCCAGATATTAAAATCAAAAGATGCAAACACTATTATTGATGAAATAAAAAAAGAAAAAATGTAATAATTTAATATATTAGAACTATTTTTAGATTTTTGTTCTTTTGGTTTTATTTATGGTAGTAGATTACTTTAGTTATGAAGATTAATTATCTTATTCTTCATACATTTATTATAATGAAGAAGGGAATGGATAGTAATATGAATGAGGATAATATGAGTAATATTGTTAACAAATTGAATAAAATGATGCAGAACAACGAAATTCCTGATAATTTAAAAGATCTTATAGATAATTTTAAAAATAGTTCTAAAAATAATGAGCATAATAGCAAGAGTTCTTCAGCTTCATCTGACAATAACTCTAATTCAGATTTTTCTAATAATTTTGACTCTTCAGCAAACTCTGACTCTTCAGCAGACTTTGATATTGCAACTATAATGAAGATGAAACAGATAATTGATTCTATGCATCAAAGTAAAGATGATCCAAGAACTAATTTATTACTTTCTTTAAAGCCTTATTTAAAAGAAAGTAGAAGGCAAAAAGTAGATCAATACATAAAGCTTTTTGGTATTGGAAAAGCCTTTGAGCTATTTAATTCTTTAGGTGGTGAGGAAAAACATGATGTTTAATTTTCCTTTTTATTCCTATTATCCTCATTCAATATACAAACGATATAACTCACATAATAATTGGAGTTATTCAAATATAAGAAAGAGCAAAACTCTTACGAGTTCTTCGCATTCGTGTACTTCTAATACAAATGTAGAAAATAAAACTCGAAATTTTACTGATACAGATAAAGAGGATAAGGTTTTTGAAATTTTAGGAATAAAATTACATTTCGATGACATTTTACTGATTTGTTTAATCTTTTTCTTATATAATGAAGGTATTAATGATGAGTTCTTATTTATTTCTTTAATTTTATTATTGCTTTCATAATTTAAGAAGATAATAATGTAAAAATTTATTTTTATTAATTTAATAAAAACAAAATTTTTATATTATTATCTATCCCTTAGTTATTTTTTTACTATTCTAAAATTAGCTGGTCATCATTATTTATATATGCAGAGGTTTTTACTGTATGTATTCTTTCATCTCGCTTTTCAATTTCTTTTATTTTATCTGCAATACGGAGCTGTACAGCATCTATTTCTTCTGCCTCTATAACTGCATCTTTATTACCTTTTGCTCCTGCATGAGCTAATCCTCTTAAAATTCCAAGCACTACAATATTTTCACCTGCAATTACTTCTGCTCCTGCATTAACATCACCAATAATTACTAAACTTCCTTCAAATTCTATTTTTTGTCCTGAGCGTAGGGAGCCTTTGTGAAATTTAGTTTCTGATGTTGCCACTTCTTTATAGAAAGTCTTTTTTATACCATGCAACCCCAAAACTTTTGGACTATCAAACTCTATTTGCACATTGATAAATTTTTTAATCATTGCTTGAATTTCGTCCATTTCTTTGTTTTTTAATATTTTGCCAGTTACTAGTATCGGAGTTCTATCTCCTTTATAAAAGTTTTTTAATTCAATTATCTTCTTCTTTAAATCCGTAATAATTTGTTTTTGTTCGGCATTCTCGTCAATTTTAATTACTACTTGATTTTTTCTAATACTAATATTTATGGAACTGTTCACTTACATTCCTCCTTATTATTTTTGTCCGTTAAGTCGATTCTTCATATAATAATTTTTTACTTTTATATTTTATCTTACACTTTGTAAACTTGATTGTGCCTCTTTATTCTCATTAACCTCTTCTGAATTCATTCCAAAATATTCTTTTATTATTTTCTTAGCTGTTTCAGCTGTATATCCTCCAGAACCTGCTTTTTCAATTAGAACCACTACTGCAATTTCTGGATCGTTATATGGTGCAAATCCTGCAAACCAGCCATGTGCCTCATCTCCAACACCAGTTTGGGCAGATCCTGTTTTTCCAGCAATTGTCATATCTAAATCTGAAAAATATGCATATGCTGTTCCTCCTGATTCGCTTGTAACTCCTTTCATTCCTTTTTTTATTGCCGACAAGTTTTCAGCAGATATTTTTATATCTTCTTTTAATTCATTTTCTGTATTCAATTTTTTATTTGAAAATTTCTCTATCTCATCTTTAGATACTTCTGTTCCATCGGGTCTTACTATAGATTTTATGATGCTTACATCTATATTTTTTCCGCCATTTGCAATCATACTTATATATCTTGCCATTTGTAGTGGAGTATAATTATTATAACTTTGCCCTATTGCCGCTGATAGAGTGTCTGATATATACCAACCTCCACTTTCTTTTTCACCCAATTCTTTTTTAGCAACTATACCCGAAGCTTCTCCTTCTAATTCTATTCCTGTTCTTTTACCTAATCCATATTTTCCTGCATATTCTGTTATCTTATCTATTCCTAATTTATATCCCATATCATAAAAGAAATAGTTACATGAGTATTTTAATGCCTGCGTTACATTTAGATATCCGTGTCCTCTTCCATAGCTTCTATAATACCAACATGCTTGCCTATCTCCATATGGGTATACTCCTATATCGTTAACTAAGCTTTTTGGTGTTATAACACCCTCTTCTAGTGCTGCCGTCGCTACTACCATTTTGAATGTAGAACCTGGTGGTTGCATACTACTTATTGCTCTATTAGTGTATCTTCCAGAATCATCAACTGAATATTCTTCTGAAAATTTTGCCGGGTTATAATCTGGATAGCTTGCTAATGCTAATACTTCTCCTGTTTTTACGTTCATTACTACAACTGCTCCGGAATCTGCATCATTTTTGTCTCCATATTTGCCCTTTTTTATATTTTCTATATTTGTTTTTAGTGCATCCTCTGCTACTTTTTGTAAATTTGCATCTATTGTAAGAACTAAACTCGAACCTGATACTGCCTCTTTTGAGATATATTCATTGGTAATTGCTCCATCAACTGTCATATCCACCTGTTTGACTCCATCAGTTCCTTTTAGATATTCTTCAAATACATATTGCACACCAGATTTTCCTATTACATCATCATTTCTATATGTATCCTTTCTTGTCTCATATTCTTCTTCGTTTATTGCTGCTACATATCCTAATACATGTGATGCCAAATTACCAGATGTATATTTTACAGTTGGCTCTGTAACTACATTCATTCCTGCTAATTTTGAATTTTGTTCTCTTATTTGTACTGCAGACTTATTGCTTATATCTTTTGCAATAGTTACTGATTTAGTAGTACTATATCCGTTCCTAGATATTTCGTATCTTACTGCCATTATTTTTCTTGCAAGTTCTATATCTTCTGTTGATATTTTATATTTATTTTTAAATTCCATGAATGTTTGTTCTGCATTACTATTTTCATCTATTTGATAACTTTTTTTCCATTCTTTTTGTTTATTTTCATCCTCATATGTAAATTTAAATGGATTTACTTCAAGCGGTAAATTGTCTACAATTTCATCTTTATTACTTTCTAAAATCTCTATGAGTCTGGTAATAGATTCGTTAAGTCCGGTATCATCAACTTTTGTATTATAGATTTCTACACTATATCCAGTATCTGTAGTAACAAGATTAACTCCTGTTCTATCTTTTATTTCCCCTCTTGCTGCTTTTATTACAGATTCTCTTGTAAGTCTAGAATCTGATGTTTCCCTATATTCTTTTCCATGTACTATTTGTAAATTGAACAGTTGTACCAGTAGCACTATACCAACCATATATGTTATTGCTGTTATTATATTATACCTTATTTTTTCATTTCCGTTTTTATTTTTCCCCATCTTTCACCGCCTTCAGATTAAAAATACCTTGTAAGTATTGTTCTAGTCTTAAAAGTTTCTTCTAAAATATGGCCTAATCTCTGCATAATTGGATATATTATTATTGTAATTATAATATTATATAAAATTTCTATTAACAAAGTCTTTACAAAGCTAAAAATTTCTATGCTCATATTGAGGGTCATTGTATTAAATATATAACATCCTACTTCAAAAACTAATGTTGCTGATATAATCATGATTACAATTGTAAGTCTACTCTCCTTCGAAAAATTTTTATCTAAATATTCACCTGCTAAGCCAATTAATCCTAACATTATACCAGATATTCCTATTTGTCTTCCAATTATAATATCTATATAAAAACCAAGAATGATGCCCAAAATCAAACCTAGTTTCTTACCTGTAAATAATCCTACAAAAAGTATAAAAATTACTATCAGGTTAGGCATTACTCCCGCAATTGTAAACCAAGTAAAAATATTAGACTGTAAAAAATAAATTATAAAGAACGAAATAATTAGTATAAATATTGCTAATACTTTTTTCAATTTATCATTCCTTGCATATATATTTAGGTTTTATGGCTTCACCTATAAACCTTTTAATTCGTTATTACTAAAACTGTATTTAATTTAGTAAAATTTACAGCTGTCTCTACTACTGCATATCTATCCGTTATATTATTTGTATTTATCACTTCTTTTATTGTACCAATATGTATTCCCTTTGGATAAATACCACCTATTCCAGAAGTTTCTACACTATCTCCTTGCAATACGACTGCATCTGTAGGTATAAATGTTGCTTTTAACTCCTGCTTGCTGTCTAGTGTACCCTGTACTATTATTGTATCATCTGTTGTGCTTATATTACTGGTTACTGCAGAAGCCGTATCTACTATCGTTTGCACTTTTGCAGTTGTATCTGTTACAGAAATAACATGTCCTACTAATCCACTATCTGCAATTACTGTCATTTCTTCTTTTATTCCATCATTTGATCCAACATTAATTACAATTGTACTACTGTAATTACTTATGTCTCTATTTATAACATCTGCTGGAATTGTTTCATAGTCTTTATATTTGTCTTTTAAATTTACATATTCTTTTAATGTATCATTTTCTGCTTTTAATATTTCTAGCTCTCTTAAAGATTGCTCCATCTCACTATTTTTTCTTTTTAACTCTTGATTCTCATTTTTTAAAGAATCTATGTTTTGAAAAAAACTATCATTGCCTGATATTTTGTTTTTTAAATACGTGAATCCGTTTTGCACAGGCATGACAAAAATATTACATATATTTTCTATAAATGATATTTGATTAACATTATTGTTTGTAAATACGACTAATAGGACTAAAATTATAATGGTTATTACAATTCCTATAATTCCATTTTTTTTATTTCTATACATCTTTGTTAATCATTCCTTTACATTTTATTTTGATCTTCTTGAATTAATTAAAACTGTTTTTAATCTTTCTAAGTCTTCCAAAGTTTTTCCTGTGCCCTTAACTACACATTCTAAAGGATCATCAGCTATATATACTGGCATTTCAGTCTTTTGTGCAACTAATTTATCTAAATTTTTTATTAATGCTCCCCCTCCTGAAAGATATATTCCTTTTTCCATAATGTCAGAAGCAAGTTCAGGTGGAGTTCTTTCTAATGTTTGTTTTATTATTTCTACCAATTTTTCTATTGAATCTTTTATTGCCTCTTCTACTTGATTCGAAGAGATTTTTACAGTTTGTGGGAGACCTGTTGTTAAATCTCTACCACTAACTTCTATGGTCATATCTGTGACTAGTGGCATAGCACAACCTATTTCCTTTTTAATTTGTTCTGCTGTTGTGTTCCCAATTGCTAGGTTCATCTCTCTTTTTACATAGTTTACAATTTCATCATCTAATTCATCACCAGCAACTCTTATTGAATTACTTACTACAATACCACCAAGTGAGATAACTGCCACTTCTGTTGTGCCTCCACCAATATCTACAATCATATTCCCACTTGGTTCTGCTACATCAAGACCTGCACCAATGGCTGCTGCCATTGGTTCTTCCATTAAATATACTTCCTTAGCTCCTGCTTGTAAAATTGCTTCTTCTACTGCTCTTTCTTCTACCTCTGTAATTCCTGATGGGACACCAACTACTACTCTTGGTTTTCCTACATTATATCTTTGGCATATTTTTCTTATTATGTTTTTTAGCATTAGTTGAGTCCCCGTAAAGTCCGCAATAACTCCGTCCTTCATTGGTCTTACTGCCTTTATTTGTGCTGGTGTTCTCCCAAGCATTTCTTTGGCTTCATTACCAGTTGCTAAAATCTTTTGAGCTTTTTTATCAATAGCCACAACTGATGGCTCGTTTAAAATTATTCCCTTTCCTTTTAATGTAACTAACAAATTAGCTGTTCCTAAATCAATTCCGATATCTTTTGAACCGAATCCAAATATTTTCATTAAGATTACCCCTCTCCAATATTAAGTTTGTTTTTTAAATAAAAAATACTACTAAATCCATCTTTTGCAATTACTATATGGTCTAGAAGTTCTATTCCCATTAACTTTGCTGCTTTGCAAACTCTGTTTGTAAATTCAAAGTCTGACTCACTAGGTGTTGGGTCTCCGACTTGGATGATTATGTATTAAAATTATCTTTGGTGCTCCCATTTTTACTGTCTCTTGTAATACATCTTTTGGTTTCAATATTGCAGAATTGGTTCCTCCATAACATACATTCATTATTTTTTCTATAACATTTTTAGAATTTAGAATCATAACTTTTACAATTTCTCGTTTTTCAAATTTCATTTCGTTTGTTAACAATTCAGCTACATCTTTTGGCCCATTTATTTTAATATTCATAATGTCTAATGGTTTAGACATCCTTTTAGCAAGTTCACATACAGCTTTAAGTTGTATGGCTTTGACTCTTCCTATTCCTTTTATTTTTGTTAATTCATTAATAGAAATATTTTGAATCAGCCCTAAACTATTTTCTCCTTTACCTGCTAAAGAAAGTAACTTTTGTGCAATACTAATACTTGTTTCGCTTTTTGTTCCTGTTTTTATAATAATTGCAATTAGTTCAGCATTAGACAAAGATTCTGCACCATACATTTGTAGTTTTTCGTATGGTCTTTCTGACATAGGAAGTTCTTTGATTTTCATATTCTTTCCCTTTCTATTGCCCTATGCCCCCATTTTTAATTTTGATAGCAAAATTAATTTTCACTTAGACTTTTCTATATATAAAAATTGATAGTATCATTCCAATTATACTTGCTATATTTATTTTAAACATTAGACCAAATGTTATTTGTATTACTTGTAAATCTAGTGTTATTGGGTTTGATATTCCAAATTGATCACCATATGATAACCACCATAAAAAATCTACTTGAGATGCTAATTCCCCTAATAATCCACCTACTACTATTCCACATAAAATGAAAAGTATTAAAATCCATATATTTTTTTCTCTTGTTGCCATTTTTATTATATCCTCCTCTTTCGTATATATTCACACACTTATATTTATTTATTATATCTTGTCTTAACCTATTTTTCAAGATTTAACGGAAATTTTTTCTATTTATTTTTATATTAATTTATGTTACAATCATTTTATAGAATTTATCTTTGACTTTTAATTATTTTAAAAATTTAAAAATTGTGTTACAAAATATTATAATTTTTTTTAAATATCTTTTATTTTATTTATTTAAGTGTTATAATTATAGTTACTTTTTTTTAAGTAATTAAATATAATATGTTAAATAGTGTTCTTATATATTATTTAGATTATAAGTACAGATGGAGGATTTTAATGAAATTTGAGAAAGTTGATGAAAATAAAATTAAAATTACATTATCTATTAGAGATCTAGAAGAAAAAGATATAAATCTTCACGATTTTATGTCTAATTCATTGGAGTCTCAGGAATTATTCTTAGATATGTTAGAAGAAGCAGAAAGAAGAGTTGGTTTTGATACCACTAACTGCAAAGTAAAAATAGAAACCCTTGCTATGACTGACGAAAGTTTTGTTCTTACTATTACTAAAACAAATATAAATATACTAAAAAAGTACTCATCTACTTCTAGAGGTAAAGTAAAACCAATAGTTAGAAGAAAAATTCCTAATACTCAAGTTGCAAATTTAGTTTACAAGTTTAATAGTTTTGATGATTATTGTCTTTTTATAAATTTTTTAGTACATAGTAAAATAAAATCTATTTATAAGATTGCAAACAATATTTGTTTATATTTATATAAAGGCTCATACTTTTTAGCTATTATCAATTTAAATGCTAAGTATTCTAATTTACAAAAATTTTTTAATGTAATTACTGAGTTTGGCTCATATGTTGTAAATCCAGATTTGTTTATAAATAAGCTTAAGGAATACGGAATTGAGTGCATTAAGAATAATGCGTTTAAGAGGAGTTTAACATATTTTTCCAAAGATTAATTATGGAATATATTCAAATTATAAATGCATTAACATTGTTTGCAATTAATATTAAATAAAAAGCTATGTAATAAATGCATAGCTTTTTACTTAATATACATAATTTTGTGGGTTATATGTAATTCCATTTTTTCTTACTTCAAAATGTAGATGATTTCCTGTCGAATTTCCTGTTGAGCCAACTTTTGCTATTACCTGTCCTTGTTTTACTTGCTCTCCCTTTGATACTAGCAACTGACTACAATGTGCATAGACTGTTTGTACTCCATTACTATGTGAGACTATTATATAATATCCATACCCATCATTTGCATTTCCTGAATATGTAACTGTCCCAGCTGCTGCTGCTTTTATTGCAGTCCCATATGGTGCCGCAATATCTAAACCACTATGTGAGTGGTCTCTTACACTATCATTACTTCCAAATCTTGATGTAATAATTCCTGACGTAGGGTTAATTAACGAAATACCTAAACTTATTTTACCAGAAGATAAACCCGAACTATAATTTGAGGCAGATGGTGTTGAATAAATATTTTTTGGTTTCACTATTTTTTTCTCATACAACTTTGAAACACATTTTTTTGTGTCTGTAAATTCTTTTAGTTCTTTTCCATATTTTTCTATAATTCCCAGTTCTTCCACATTTGCACTATCTTTTTTTTCTAGTTCGTCTATTACTTTTTCTGCTTCTTTAAATGTAGATAAGTAAAACTTTTCCTTTTTATTCTCTGTTATTGCATAATATTTATAATATGTAGTTCCATCTTCTGTAACCTTTGTAAAGATTTCATCATCGTTTGTCTCAACATCTTTTTTTAATAAACATAGTTTATAAGTTGGCATTGCATCGATTTGCACAAATGCAATATTTTCATCTTTTTTTTCTGCTGTAAATTCATTTATCCTTCTTTGCAAGGTACTTTTATTTGATGTAAACCCAATTATTTCTCCATTTAAGCTTACTTCATAAGTTGGATTATAAAATATGACTACTAATCCAATTAATATTAGCATTGACAAAAAAATAAGGATCATTAATTTTACCCATTTTCTAGTAGTAATTGCAACTTTCCTTAAGATATTAATTTTAAACACTCCTATCTACATAAACTAGTAAATTATCTTTTGATAACTTTATTTTAATCTATTTTACTAAAAACTTTTATATTTATGCACTTTTAATTTATTGTTATTACTAAATTTGTTTTATATTCTATAATAAAAAAGAATTTTAAACAATTGGTATAATTGTTTAAAATTCTTCTAATTTCTTATTTATCTGTCTTTTACTCTTCTTTGCTCTCATTATCTTTATTTTTTCTTTATATACAGTTAGTCTCCTATGTTTATACCTAGTATGTTCTACTGTAAGCTATTTTTTACTTCTTGTATTTCCGTAACAGTTGCAGGTTGAGCAGGTTTATAATATCCTTTTGCCTGAGCTGTTTTAAAAAGTTCATATTGGAAACTTTCATCACTATTTCTTATTTGTTGTAATGTTTGTCTTAATTGCATATTTTCTGTTTCGGAGATTGCTGTTTGGTATGAACCAAGACTTGCTTTTACACCTGCTAGAATATCATTTACCATTGTTTTTTCATCCATAAATTTACCCTCCTAATATAAATATTTTACTTTTTAGTTACACCTTTTTATCCGTTTAAGAAAGACATCAGTTTTTGCTTAGTATTTAGACTATCCTGTGCTGCTTTAGTAAACATTTGTTTTATTTGTGGATCTACTGCTTGTGAAGCATATGTGTTTAGTTTTTGATAAGATGTTTCGTGTGCACCTATAAAGTGACGTAAATTTTGTAATTCAACTTGACTTAAATTTGGCATTAAAATCCTTCCTTTCTTTTTTTATTTCTTGATTATTATTTGCATTTTTTCTAATTTTATACTCTTTATTTCACTTCATTTATAACTTTTATGAAAGTTGATTCTCAGTAGAACTGGTTAATTTTAAATTCCCTAACTGCAAAAAAATCAGAACATACCCTCTTGAAATCGTTAATGATATTTATGAAGCAACTAAGAAAGTCCCACAAATCGCTGTTATAATTGTGAGAATCACAATGCGTTTCCAATCTACTACAAAGCTTCTAACGGCAAAGTATTTGAAAGCTAAACTCTCCCAAAATACTTTTTAGGACATATTTATTATGCCTCGTTTTATTGTATAGGAAAAATCGACTTTTTCTTTGGAATTTCAGTAATTCTAATGATTTTTTCTATACAAAAATAGAAGAAATACGAAGCATTTCTTTATAACTTCGTATTTCTTTCGCCCTCATTTTTGCTCTATTTCTTTACGAGTGTTCTTAACGTTCATTAATTCTGTCCTTATATCAATTATTACTGTATCCACAAATAACCATCTTCCTCTATTTTAAACTGTATACTAGATTTTAGACAAACTAGGGGACGAAGGCCCGGA
>CALXND010000003.1 GCA_944389655.1 uncultured Clostridia bacterium
GAATTTTGTAGAACTTTTTGTAGAACTACAAAATTTTTAAAATTAAAACACCAAGTTTGAATCTTCCGAAACACTTGATGCTCTTATGGTGCAGATGGCCGGAATCGAACCGGCACGGTTTATTCAACCGCAGGATTTTAAGTCCTGTGCGTCTACCAGTTCCGCCACATCTGCGTTTTTGAAACTGACATTTATTATTTTACTACTATTATCTGTACTTTGTCAAGTGATTTTTCAATTTTTTTACGTAATTTTTGTATCACAAAATTTTCATTGCCATTGCAACAACTTTTTTCTAAAAAACGTTGTCCATATCTCGTTTTATATTTTTCTTTTATAAATTTCTTTTATTTAATTGTTAAGTTACTTTTTTCTCCTCTTGTATTAATTTATTAAAATTTTTTCTTCTTGCTGTCTCTTTTTATCGTTTTTTCTTTATTCTACCTCTGCACATTATTCCTATACTAGTAAATATTATGTCTCCAATCGTACTAACCCTAATTTTAAATTTCTACTTATTATAACTCTATGGTTTTCTGGTATTCTTCTTATTGGTGTATAACTCAATGGTAGATTTTGTAGGCTTTCTAATATTTAACAATTTTATCTTCTAACTATCGATGCATACAATTTTAAATTAGTAATGATGTCTAAGAACAATTTTAATATTTTTTAATATAATGTTATAAATTAAAAAAAAGGACTGATGTGAAATGAAAAAATACAGATTAGCTATTGTTGGCGCCACAGGCGTTGTTGGAAGAACGATTCTTAAGGTTTTAGAAGAAGAAGATTTACCTATTTCAGAGTACGTACTATTTTCCTCTAAAAAATCTGCTGGTAAAAAAATCAATTTTTTTGATAAGACTTATATAGTTCAAGGATTAAACGAATTATCGTTTGATAGTGGCTTTGATTTTGCAATTTTCTCCGCAGGTAGTTCTACATCAATTAAGTATGCTCCTATAGCATCATCTAAAAATTGTATTGTTATAGATAATAGCAGTGCTTTTAGAATGGATAAAGACGTTCCTTTAATAGTTCCAGAAGTAAATCCTGAAGAAATACCAAATAACAAAGGAATTATTGCCAATCCAAATTGTTCTACTATCCAAGCTGTATTGCCCTTAAAAGCTTTAGACGAAAAATATGTAATAAAAAGAATTGTTTATTCTACCTACCAAGCTGTCTCCGGAGCTGGAAAAGATGGAATAATGGATTTAGAAAATGGCATTCAGAACTATGTAAAGAACTATAAAAATAGTAATTTGGAATTTAAAGATTCCTATGATTTAAAAAAATTTAATTATCCTATCTTTTCTAACTGTTTACCACACATAGATAAATTTTTAGATAATGGATATACAAAGGAAGAAGAAAAAATGATTAATGAAACTCGAAAAATTTTAAAAAAGCCAAATTTACCAATAACTGCAACTACTGTTAGAGTTCCCGTTTTTAATTCTCATAGCGAGTCTATAAATGTAGAATTTGAGAATAGCTTTGATTTAAAAGAACTGGTTAATACTTTAACTTCATTTCCAGGAATTGTTGTTGAAGATAATTTAGTACTTAACGACTTTAAAGAAAATATAACTTCACCAATATATCCTCTAGCTACGAGTGCTTCTGGGCATAATGATGTTTTTGTTGGAAGAATTCGTAAAGATTTCAGTGTTAAATATGGAGTTAATCTATGGGTGGTAGCAGATAATATTCGTAAAGGTGCAGCTACTAATGCTGTTCAAATTTTAAAGGAATTGATTAAATCTTAGCACTATACTTAACTATAAGTTAATTATATTTTAATAATTACTAGAGATTTTAATATAATTTCAACTTACACATATGTATATTCAATCGAGTAGAGAATAAATAATTATTTTATTTATTTCCTCTCACACCACCACAATGCTGTCAGCTTAAGAAAATAATTTAATTTTTTACATAATTTTTAAGCTGATAGCATTTTTAGCATAAATCCATTTGATTCTCCATATATTCCTGTTACTCTTGCTCTATCTGATTCTCTGCCTCCTAAACTATTTTTTATGTTTTATATCCTTTTTTTAATTTCATTTCATTAGGAAGTTAAATCAAAGAATCTTTTATTACACAAACATTATATCCTTCTTTACTTGCTGTAGATAGATAATTTATTAATTTTGAGTAACCACTTGAGATACGCTATACTTTTCTTAATACTTTCTAACTATTATCTATTTCTAAGTTTTAGCAAGTCATTGAAAATAATGAAATATCAAAGAAAAAAAGTTAAGCTTTTTTGCATAGTTTTTCTTAGAAGAAAGCTTAACTTAAAACATAATATTTTTTTATTATGTATTATTCTTTTATTCCAAATATTAGTTTTACTATTCCTCTTAGAAACTTTGGAACCTTTTTTACAACAATAGTCATATTATCTTTCCTCCTATCATCCTCATAATAATTATTTTTTAGCAACATAGCCACATTATTCCTATTGCAACTATTATAATTCCTATTAAAAATAGCCAACCAGAAATAGGAAGTAATAATACCAGTAGAATTCCTAAGCCCAAGCCGATAAAACATACTGCAATCGTCTTCCTTAATATTTTTAACATAACCAAATCACATTCCTTTCTAAATCGAAAACTAGTTTATAACATTATTACTTCCTTCATTTATATATTATATTATACAACCTATCTTTTAGTTACTATATTTGTTTACAATAATTTAAATTTTGTTTATACTAAATTCTCAAATTTTTTCAACAATACTGATAAAGCTTCAAACACTCTAGTTATTGTATCTTCTTTACAATTATAAAAATAATATGAGGTACAATTGAAAAAGAAACATTTAAAACTAATTTAGTTATATATGTTTCTTTTTTTCATATTTTCATATTCGCAAAATTTGTTAATAACACAATTCTCACATTTAGGTAAACGTGCAGTACAAACTGCCCTACCATGATATATAAAAACGTGATTAATATCTTTAAAATATTCATTTGGGAATATTTTTAATAAATCCTCTTCTATTTTTTCTGGCTGTTTCTTATTTGAAAGTCCTATCCTGTTTGAAAGTCTTTTAACATGAGTATCTACTGCTATTCCTTGCGGTTTATTAAATGCTTCTAACATTACTACATTGGCAGTTTTTCTTCCTACTCCTGGCAAGGTAAGTAATTCGCTCATTGTATCGGGTACATTGCTTCCAAAGTCATTTACAATTTTTTGAGCAGTTTTTTTGATATTCATTGCTTTATTTTTATAAAACCCACATGGATGAATTAGTTCTTCTAACGTTTCAAGTGGTATTTTTATAAAGTCCTCTGGCGTAGAATATTTAGAAAAAATAGCTGGCGTAGTTTTATTTACTCTCTCATCAGTACATTGTGCTGAAAGAATAACTGCTATAAGCATTTCAAATGGAGTTGAAAAATCCAAACTACATTTGGCATCAGGATATGTTCTTTTTAAAATCATTAATAATTTTATTGCTTCACTCTTCGTCATTAAATTTCCCTTCTTTAAAATATCAAATTTATCTCCTCACAACTAGTAATATTTTTATAATTATTTTAAGAATCCATTTATTATTTGTTTCTCTGCTTCTTTTTCAGTTAATCCTAGTGTCATAAGCTTTATCAGTTGTTCACCAGCAATTTTTCCTATTGCTGCTTCATGTATTAAACTAGCTTCTATATTATTGGCCTCTATCTTAGGATCTGATATTACTTTAGCATTTCCCATAATAATTGCATCACATTCTACATGTCCAAAACATTTTGCATTTCCTTTAACGTTTGAAATAAACTCCTGAACAGAATTATCTTCTGCAACAGATCTTGATGCTACATGCACACTAGAATCTTTTCCATTCAAGTTAACATCAAATATAGTTTTTGCTATTTGATTTTCAGTAGTCATTATTCTTTCTGAAATTATTAGTCTACTGCCCTTTTCCATGTTAGCCTCTGTTTTTCTTATAGTAGAAGTTACTCCTTTTATTTGCACTGATTCCATTTCCATTATAGCATTTTCGCATAAATTTATTTTAGTTTCAGGATTTAAAATTCTATCACCTACTCCTGCACCTTCTCCATAATGTTTTTCTATATATCTTACTCTAGCACCTTTTTCGATATGAAATGAGTGTATACCATCGTGTTCTGCTGTTTCGCATGTACTGTTATGAATCCCACACCCTGCAATAATTACCACATCTGCGTTTTCGCCTATATAAAAATCATTATATACTAAATCTCTAAATCCCCCATTAGTCAAGATTACAGGAATATGTACACTTTCATTTTTTGTATTTGCTTTTACTATTATATCTATCCCCGATTTATTTTTTTTTGTTACTATATCTATATTAGCAGTTGTATTTTTAGCTATTCCTTCACCATTTTCTCGTATATTATAAGCTCCTACTGGTATTGTTTCTAAATCTGCAATTTGCTTTAATAAAGCTTTTTCTATTTTATCCATATATTTTTACACCTCTTTTCTTTCTGTCTAACTACTTTGTATACACTTATTTTTATAGCATAAGTTATCCTTACTAAATAAATACGGCAATATTTCTTCCTTTTTTCCGTGTTTTTGTACCACCCCATCGGAAATCAATATTATATCATCTGCAATATTTAAGATTCTTTCTTGATGTGATATTATCATAATAGAACCTTTTAAGTTATCATGCATATTTTCAAATACTGATATTAAATTATTAAAACTCCATAAATCGATTCCTGCTTCTGGTTCGTCAAATATTGTAAGCCTAGATTGTTTAGCAGCAAGCATAGCAATTTCTATTCTTTTAAGCTCTCCTCCTGATAATTCCCCATTAACTTCTCTATTTAAATACTCTTGAGCACATAGCCCAACATCTGATAATATCTCACAAGCATCACAGACTTTTATACTATTACCAGATGATATTTCTATTAGATCTTTTACAGTAAGGCCTTTAAATTTAACCGGTTGTTGAAATGCAAAACCAATTCCTATTTTGGCTCTTTCCGTAATTGAAAAATTTGTAATATCTTTTTGGTTAAATATTATTTTTCCTGAGTCTGGTTTTTCTATTCCCATTATAATTTTTGCAAGCGTTGATTTTCCTGAACCATTTGGTCCTGTTATAACTATCATTTTATTATCATCTATGTTTAAGTTTATATTTTTTAATATTTTTTTATTATCCCTTGAAAAACATATTTCTTTTAATTCTAGCATTCTTCCTTCCTTTCTGCTTAAGCTACTCTCTATATATTTTTTAATATACTTATTATATCTTGAAAATAATGATATTGTATATTTTACCATTTTTTCTTACATTTTACAATCCCTATTCTTAATACTTTAACATTATTTTTATCTATAACATTTATTTACAGTATTTATTAAACTATAAATTTTTACACACACTTTTCGCTTTCTTATCATAAACAGCTAGATTGTATTTTTCTATGTAATTAGTAATATCTAATTTAGCTATAATTTCTTACAAATTAATTAAACTTCAGCCCTGTCACTAAAAAAAGAGTCCCCAAATAAAATAGGGACACTCTTTATACTATAACTATATTAAATTAATTTTATTATTTTATTGCTTCTATTCTATAGTCTTTGGCATTAGCAACACTTGCTGATATTGTAGCATTTATTTTTGCAGATTGACCTGGTTCTATATCTTCTATTATAGCTCTAAATGTAGCAATTTGTTCATCATTATCATCTAATACAACTATATTAACACTTTCTTGTTCGTGTTTTTCAGTACCTATATTTTTTACATCTGCTAGCATGACTGACATTCCATCTTTTTCTGTAAATTGCATGTTACTAATTTCAAGATTGTTGTACTTTTTGGTTGCATTAAAGTCACTACTTGTATTTAATTTAGTTCCATCCTCTAAAGTCGTTGTGTATTTTTCTTCATTTGCGCCTTGCTCTCCTGTTTTAGTTTCAGCCTTAGGATTCCTTAAAACAACTATTGCCACTATTGCTACAACCAAAATTAATAATAACACCAATATCATTATTTTTTCTTTTTTACTCATATTACTTTTCCTCCCGTACATAATTTATTATATTTTATCTTATAGAAAAAATTTGTCAATATATTTTTTTAATGTAACATAAATTTAACATTTTTGTAATATTCTTGTAATATATTTTATATTATTTTATCATTTTTTCCATAAATTATACATATTTTTAAGATTTCTATTTATTTTTTTTAAATTTTATAGTATAATATTTATTGAGATTTTAATTATTATTTACTAGAGCAAAATTGCTCAAATGGAGGTTAGTATGTGGATATTTTGGCTAATTGCAGCAGGAATATTTTTTATAATTGAAATGGCTACAATTGGATTTTTAGTCTTTTGGCTTGGTATTGGTGCTTTACTTGCCATGGTTACAAGTTTTATAACAGATAGTATTTTAATTCAATCTATAGTGTTTCTTGTAACATCTACCCTACTTTTAATATTTACAAGACCTCTTGTAAATAAATTTATAAAAGTGCCAAAAGAGATTAAAACAAATGCCTATTCGATAATTGGAAAAAAAGGAATTGTTATTTCAAAAATAAATAATATAGAAGGTAATGGGCAAATCAAGATAGATGGTGATGTTTGGTCTGCCAAAGGATTGCAAGATGAAGAAATACCAAAAGACACAGAAGTTGAAATTGTTGAAATTGACGGTGTTAAAGCTGTAGTAAAAAAAGTAGAAAATACATCTACCTCATCTATTTAATATTTTTTAAGTATAGAAAAATTTGATTTTTTTCTTTGATATTCCAAGAATCTAAGCTATTTTTCTATACAATTTATTAGATTAACATGTTTTTAATTTTTAAATTTATATATAATAGAGCTATATGGCTCGAATGGAGGTTTATATGTGGTTTTTAATCGTACTATTAGTTATTATACTAATAATAGCATTTAAAACAATCAGAATAGTAAAACAATCTGAAGTTTATATTATTGAAAGACTTGGTAAATTTTATAAAATAGCAGATGCTGGTCTTACAATAATAGTTCCATTTTTTGATCATGTTCGTAGCATCGTAAGCTTAAAACAACAAACAATGGACATTCCACCACAAGGTGTTATTACTAAAGATAACGTTACAATTACCATAGATACAGTTGTGTTCTATAAAGTAACAGACCCTGCAAAAGCAGTTTATGAAATTCAAAGTTTGAAAAAAGGTATTGAATATTTAGCCATTACTACAATTCGTGATATTGTTGGTAAGATGGATTTAGACTCAACTTTTAGTTCTCGCGATGCTATTAATGATAAATTAAGAGTATTACTTGATGAAGCAACAGATCAATGGGGTTGTAAAATAGACAGAGTTGAAATTAAAGATATTACACCACCTGCCGATATTAGAGACGCAATGGAAAAACAAATGAACGCAGAAAGAAATAAAAGAGCTTTAATCCTTCAAGCAGAAGGTGAAAGACAATCTGCAATTACTCTTGCAGAAGGTAAAAAAGAGGCTGCAATATTAGAAGCAGAAGCTGATAGAGAAGCTAGAATAAGAAGAGCTGCCGGTGAAGCAGAAGCTATAAAGAAAGTTGCTGAAGCTAAAGCAGAAGAAGTACATATGGTATATGATGCTATGATGAAAGCTAAACCAGATGAAAAATTAGTTCAACTAAAATCTTTAGAAGCTTTAAAAGAGGTTGCAAATGGTGAAGCTAATAAAGTATTTATTCCATTTGAAGCAACTAGTGCTCTTGCTAGTCTAGGTACTGCTGCTGAGATGTTTAAAAATGATAAGAAAAGACCTAGAAAAAGCCAAATAATTGATGTAAATGATACAGATGATAATGGAAATAATGTAACAATTGAACAATAAAATTTTTTGATACAAAATATTCATTTATATTAGACACAAACAGTATGTTTATTTAAGTTAAGCATACTGTTTTTCTAATTGTATAGGAAAAATCGACTTTTCACCTGATATTTCAGTATTTCTAACGATTTTTGCTATACAACAATGTTAGGCTTCCTTGGGCCGTGCATATTCGCAAAGCGAAATGCACATGTATGCGCCGAAAGCTTTGCTTTCGCTAGCGCATGCCTTTCTTATAATTTTTGCCACCACGCTGACTATGTTGTAAAATAAATTATAGACCAAAGTTAATATATTCAAAATTTGTGAGAATATGGAATGGAAAGTGATTTGAAAATACTAATTCTTAAGAAATTTTTGCAGGGAATCTCAAAACATTTTGAGGGCGCTGCAAAAATTTCGTTAGAATTAGTTTGAAAATCAGCTTGACCGACATATTCGTTTGCAAATTTTTAATATATTAACTTTGACCATTTATAATATTGTAATAGCTTGCGTGATATAAAAAAATTATAACCACTCGCCATATTTTTTAATATATCTTTTCTTAATAAACGTTGCTAAGAAGCAATATAAAATTGGTACCAATAAAATTATACTAAAATATTTTAATGGAATTGCAACTAGGCCAATTGCTTTTCCTAAGAATGTAAATGGAACAATTATGGCAATAATACTAAGTATTATTGAAGTTGCATACACTGCTTTTGAAGCATTACTCTGCAAAAATGGTGTCTTTGCAGTTCTTACTATATGAAGTCCAACTAAGTTTGAAACTACTCCATATGAAAACCAAATTGATTGGAATAAAGCTGCATCTGGTAGTCTTAATCCAAATCCAAACCATAATGTTGCAAATATTATTAAGTCAAATATTGAGCTTGCAGGTCCCATATATAGCATAAACCTTTTTATGCTGTTCATATCCCATTTACGAGGCTTTGCCAATGATTCTCTATCTACATTATCATATGGTAAAGATAGCTGTCCAATATCATACAATAAACTTTGTACAAGTAATTGTATTGGTGTTATTGGGAAGAATGGCAAAAGTATACTTGCAATTAGTACAGACAATATCTCTCCAAAATTTGAGCTTACCGCTAGTTTAATATATTTTAATAAATTGTCAAATGTCTTTCTTCCTTCTATTACTCCATCTGTAAGTACATCTAAGTTCTTTTCAAGCAAGATTATATCTGCTGTTTCCTTTGTTATATCGACTGCTGTATCCACAGATATTCCTACCTCTGCATTATGCATTGAAGGAGCATCGTTTATTCCGTCACCCATGTATCCAACTACATTTCCAGCTTCTTTTAAAACTCTAACTATTCTAGCCTTTTGTATAGGTGATAATTTAGCAAATACATTTGTCTTTTTTAAGTTTCGCCTTAAAGCTGCATCTGAAAGCTTCTCTACTTTACTTCCTAATATTATTTTATTAGTATTTATATTTACCTTATCACATATTGCTTTTGTAACATATTCATTATCTCCAGTTAAAACAATTACTCTTATTCCATCAGAATTTAATCTAGCAATTGCTTGTTTAGCACTTTCTTTTGGTGGGTCTAAGAAACCAATAAATCCCATTAACACCATTTTGCTCTCGTCCTTAACTGAAAAGTTTTGGACATCGTTTATATCATTTTTCTGACATACTGCCACTACTCTAAGCCCATCTTTATTTAGTTGTTTTGTCATATCTAATATATTTTTCTTTATTTCTTTATTTATATCTGCTACTTCTCCTTTATAGCATACCATTGTACAAATATTTAGTATTTCTTCAACTGCGCCTTTAGTTATTAATTGTTTTTTCTTACCATCTGTTACTACTACAGATAATCTTCTTCTAGTAAAATCAAATGGAATTTCATCTATTTTCTCATATTTTTCTTCTATTCCATTAAGCTCTGTTCGTTTTGCTCTTTTTATAACTGCATCATCTATAGTTCCCTCTAAACCCGTTTGAAAATATGAGTTTAAAAAAGCATGTTTTAGTACAGATAAATCTTCCTCGCCTTTTACATTTAAATACTTTTCCAAAACTATTTTATCTTCTGTAAGTGTTCCTGTTTTATCTGTACATAATATATTCATAGCCCCAAAACTCTGTATACTATCTAGTCTTTTTACAATTGTCTTCTTCTTAGACATTCTTGTTGCACCTTTGGCCAAACTAGATGATAGAATAACTGGCAACAAAAGTGGTGTAATTCCTATTGCAATTGCTACAGCAAATGTAAATGCTGTTATTGTACCATGCTTTGCAGCATTTACAATGAATGTTATTGGTATTAACACAACCATAAATCTAATTAGTAATTTACTAACATTATCAATTCCTTTTTGAAATGTTGTTTTTGGCTTTTCGTCTGTAATTGTGTCTGCAACTTTTCCAAAATAGGTGCTATCCCCTGTTTTAAAAACTATTCCTTTAGCAGAACCACTTGTTACATTTGTTCCCATAAAACAAATTGTGTCTAACTCTGTAATATCTTCTATTTTACCTTTTTGCTCTGTTTCAGCTACCTTTTTAACTGCATCACTTTCACCTGTTAAAGAAGATTGTACAATGTATAAGTCCTTAGATTCAATTATTCTTAAATCTGCTGGAATTAAATTTCCAGCTGCAAGTACAACTACATCTCCTACTGTAACCTCTGATGTTGGCACTTTCATCTCTTTGCCATTTCTAATTACAGTAGTCTTTGCAGAAACCAGATTTTTTAACTTTTCTGCCGCTCTATTAGATCTATACACTTCAAAAAATTCTAATAGAGTACTAACTGCTATTAATATTAAAATAACAGTAATATTCGCATAACTCGGTGGATTAGAAAGTAAAACATCAGTATAAAATAATACAAATACTATTCCTAGTAATATTAAATTAAATGTGCTAAATAAACTTTCAAATAGATAATTATACCATTTTTTTGGTTTCTTTTGTTTCATTTCATTTTTTCCGTATTTTAATTGATTTGTTTTAACTTCACTTGCAGTTAATCCACGTTTTTTAAAATTATTTTCCTTTAAAAAATCTTCCACACTACTTGTGCATTCTCTTTCGTACATTATTTTCCTCCTTTTAGTTTTCCATACAATTTCTAAGAAATTGCTTGGAACAAAATTTATTCTTAAACCTTTTAATATTAGTGATGTTCTTAATAAATTCCCTTTAAAATTAGTTCAAGAATTAGCTACTCCTTTTAGAACAATATACTTCCTAGCATTAAAAAGCGAAAATTATATACAAATAATATTACTCTTTTTCAGCAATCAAATCATAATTGCTTACATCTTTTACTGTAGTCTTTGTAAATTCTCCTAATTTCAAATTTTCTTTACTGTTAATGTACACTATTCCGTCTATTTCTGGAACATCCATATAACTTCTTCCAACATAAGTTTTACCATCAAATGCTACTTCTTCTACTAATACTTCCACATTTTTTCCTGTTTTATTCTCTAAATTTTCTTTTGAAATTTGTTTCTGCATACTCATAATTTTATTATATCTGCTCTTTTTAGTCATATAATGCACTTGTTCTTTTATTCTTGCTGCTGGTGTTCCTTCTTCTTTTGAGTACATAAAACAACCTAATTTATCAAATTTTGCCTCTTTTATAAAGTTATATAATTCTTCAAAATCTTGCTTTGTTTCCCCTGGAAAACCTACCATTACCGTTGTTCTAATTACTACATCTGGTATTTCTCTTCTTAATTTTTTTATTAAGTTTCGTATTGACTCACCATTGCTTTGTCTATTCATTCGTTTAAGAACTGTATCTGAAATATGTTGTATTGGAATATCAAAGTATTTGCAAATTTTTTCATTTTCCTTTACAACTTTTATTAGTTTGTCATCAATTGTTTCTGGATATGCATATAAAAATCTTATCCAATGGATTTTTTCTATTTTGCACAGCTCTTCTAACAATTCAGCTAGTCTATGCTTGCCATATATGTCTATTCCATATTTGGTTGTATCTTGTGCTATTAATATAATTTCTTTATACCCTTCGTCTGCTAGCTTATTTGCTTCCTTTATAATATCTTCAATTTTTCTACTTTTTTGTGGTCCACGTATATATGGTATTGCACAATATGTACATCTGTTACTACAACCATCTGCTATTTTTAAGTATGCATAATTCTCGCCAGTTGATATAACTCTTTCGTCTACATTATCAAAATCATTGTATTTGTCAGGCTCTTTGTTATCACCTAAAAGCTTTTCTATTTGCTTCCATAGTGAATTGTAGTCACTATATTTTATAAATAAATCTACTTCTGGAATAGCTTTTATTAATTCTTCCTTATATCTTTCTACTAAACATCCCATTACTATTAAATATTTACATTTTTTCTTTTTATATTCAGCCATTTCCAAAATTGTATTAATTGCTTCCTCTTTTGCAGATTCTATAAATCCACAAGTGTTTATTACAATTGCATCCGCTTTTTCTGGATTACTTACTATTTCATAATTATTTGCTTTAAACATTCCTATTGTTTTTTCTGTATCTACTAAATTTTTACTACAGCCTAATGATACAAATCCTATTTTCATTTATGCTACCTCTTTCTATTAATTTTACTGTTACTTACATATATTAGTTATTATCCTAAAATCCTATTTAATCTTTCCATCGCTTTAACTAATTTATCGTATGTTGCTTCGGTAATTGTTCCATCCTCTGAATTATAGTTTGATATTGTACTTTTTAAGTCAATTAGTTGATACCTATTATCTGCCGAGTAGCCATTATCAAGTACATACAGTGGAGTATAGTTTATTTTATTTAAGTATACGTTTCCATCTGTTCCGCTTCTGCGTAGTTCTATATTTAATACCAATTCTGTCCTTGCTTCTTCTGCTTGTAATGTGGAAATATATGTTCCTATTGAATATGCTATAAATACATTTTTTCCATCTTTGTTCTGCCTTATTTCCATTGGCTGTACTACTGATGGATGTGAACCAAGTATTAAATCAACTCCTTGCTGTACCAAAAAGTCTGCTATTTCTTTTTGTCTTTCAGATACATTTTCTGTAATTGCTTCTCCCCAATGCATCATAACACATATATACTTTGCACCCTCATTTTTAACACTCTTTATATCTTCCTTAACTTGTTCCTCATCAAAAATATTTACACTTTCTAATTCTTTTTTCGTTTTTGATGATTTATCATCCAATAAATCTGTATAAGTTAAAAATGCAATTTTTGTATTTTTTATTTCTTTTATAATCCAATCATTTTCTTCTGAATTATCACCTATTACATCAAAACCAATATCTTCTAGGTTCTTTTTTGTTTCTGCTATACCTTTTGCTCCTGAATCCAAACTATGATTATGAGCTATTGTAACTAAATTTATCCCTGAATTTTTAACAGCTTTGGCAAATTGTACTGGTGCTCTTTCCCCATTGTAATCACTATCTACTATACCAGTTTCCATTGTCCCCATAATAATATCTGCATCTGTAATATATCCAGATGCTTTGTTAAACATATGTGAAAAATTATATGTTTTTGTTTGGCTATTGTATGCATCTTCTAGCATTTCTTCACTACATAAAATATCTCCTACTGCTGACATTTTTATATAGCTATCTGATTCTGAAATATTTTGATTTGTTTTAGAAATAGTCTGGTTTATACTTGCAAATATTGCTTCTGACTGCTTTTCTATTTCTTCTTTTTGCTTTGCCAGGTTAGTTTTGTCTTCATGTCTCTTATATGTATTAATTCCTATGCATACTATTATTATTGCCATTAATATACCAACTATAGTAAGAAATGTACGCATATTTAGTACATCTCTTATACTTCTTATTCTTCTTGTATTTCTTCTATTTCTTGCCATCTAGGCCTCCTATATTTTTTTACATTCTGTATATAATTATAGTTAACTCCATGCTAATTGTCAATTCATTATTGTCTTCATTTTAATAAATTAGTATAAGAGAATGTTTCTTTTTAGTTTGTATCTACCCTCCTTAAGTCAAGTGTATATATTTTAAAATTTTTTACTTAAATACATTATCTTGTAAATAATTTATTATATAAAAACTGACCATCTGAACTAAAAAGTTTCATGTCTCTTGATTATTTTTCCCAATTAATGTAAAATATGTATTATAAATTGAAAAATGGAGGTCATTAAATTATGGGTAGATACAAAAGGAAATTGTACGATGCTGTAAAAATGAATGATTTTAGAGATTTAATTAATCGTTATTCTACACTTTACAGCAATAAAGTGGCTTTTGAATACAAAGAAACACCTAATTCAAAAGACCATATAAAAATTACTTATGGTCAGTTTGCTGATGACATAAAATCTCTTGCTACTGCTCTTATAAACTTAGGTTTAATGAAAAAAAGGGTTGCTATTATTGCGCCAAATAGATATGAATGGTGCGTAAGTTATTTAGCTATCACAGCATCAGATATGATAGTCGTTCCTTTGGATAAATCTTTACCAAATAATGAAATAGAAGACTTAATCATTCGTAGTGAAGCAGAAGCTGTAATATTTGATGGAAAATATAGTGATGTTTTTTCAAAAATTGCTCAAAGTAAAAATTCCAAAATCTCATACTTCATCTCTATGGATGACTGTAAAGATTTTCTAACATATTCTAATTTACTTCAAAAAGGTCATTCGCAATTAGTTAATGGTGATAATAAATACGATAATATTAAAATTGATAATCATAAAATGTCTGTAATGCTATTTACTTCTGGAACAACTTCAATTTCAAAAGCTGTAGCACTTTCACAATCAAATATCTGTGAAGATATTTATGCTTTAGCTCAAATGACTGATATAAGAAAAGAAGATACTTTCTTATCATTTTTACCTTTACACCATACTTTTGAATCAACTTGTACATTTTTATATGGAACTTTTTCTGGTATTACAGTTGCTTTTTGCGATGGCTTAAAATACGTCCAGAAAAATTTAGCCGAATTTAAAGTAACAGGTTTGGTTTGTGTTCCATTAATGCTTGAAATAATGTACAAAAAGATACGTAAGGGTATTGAAGAAAAAGGTAAAACTAAATTAGTTGATAATATGGCTAAAATTTGCAATGGTTTGCTAAAAGTCGGAATTGATATACGTAGAAAAGTTTTTAAGGAGATTTTAGAAAATCTAGGTGGAAAAATTAGATTATTAATAGCTGGTGGTGCAGCAATGAGTAGAGATGCTATTCAAGGATTTTTAAATCTTGGTATAAACCTTCTCCAGGGGTATGGTTTAACAGAAACCTCTCCAGTTGTAGCTGGTGAAAATGATAAATTTAAAAGATGTGGTTCCGTTGGTTTCCCTTTACCTGGAATAGATGTAAAAATTGCAAATCCTAATAATGAAGGAATTGGCGAAATAGCTGTTAAAGCTCCCACTGTTATGCTTGGTTATGTAGATAATCCAGAAGCTACAGCAGAGGTTTTGAAGGATGATTGGTTTTATACTGGAGATTTAGGTTATTTTGATAAAGACGGTTTTTTATTTATAACTGGGCGAAAAAAAGATGTTATTGTTTTAAAAAATGGAAAAAACATTTTTCCAGAAGAACTAGAAATTTTGATAAACAAGCTTCCTTATGTATCTGAGAGTATGGTTTTTGGTAGACCTTGTGATGATGGCGACTATAAAATAAGTGCTAAAATAGTATATAATCCTGAGGTAACAAATACAATGTTTCCAAATATGTCTAAAGATGAGTTACATGCTAAAATATGGGATGATATTAAAGAAAATGTTAATCATAGAATGCCTGCATATAAGTACATTAGAGAGATTATTTTAACAGAAAAACCTTTAATCAAGACTACTACTCAAAAGGTAAAAAGGCATGAAGAATTAAAATTAATTTTAGGTGAAGCTTAAAAGTTGCGCAAATGGGGTCAGACCCCATTTGCGCATTTAATCATTACTGCACATATGTTTACGTGTCATTTCTAATAAATTTAGTTTGGAAAATCCTACAATTTGTGTTTTTGATCTATCCTTTTTTAGTTGTTCTTTAAATAATTCTATTATTTTTTCTTCATTTTCTTTATTTCTCATATCTATATAATCTATTATAATTATTCCACCAATATCTCTAAGTCTTAGTTGTTTAGCAATTTCAATAGTAGCTTCTTTATTTACTGTAAATATCGTTTGCTCTAAGTCCTTTTTCCCTGTGTATTTTCCAGAGTTTACATCTATTGCAGTTAACGCTTCTGTTTTATCAATTGTAATAAAACCTCCGCATCTTAACCAGACTTTTCTTTTTTCTAGCTCTTCTATTTCTTTTTCTAAACTATACATATTATATATATTATTTTCTAATTCTATTTTTAAATTTTTGTTTTCCTCTTTTAATTTGTTTTCTATCTTTTTATACATTTCCTCATCATTAGTAACTATTCTATATAGTTCTTGATCCATAAGGTCAATTAATATTCTTTCTATTAAATCTTCGCTTTTGTATATGATTTGAGGTGAGAATTTTGGCTTGTTATTTAAAATATCATTATATTTTTTTTCTATTTTTTCATATTTTTCTATAGTTTTTTGTATATCCTTTTGTATTTCTTCTGCCGACTTGTTTTGTGCAGATGTTCTTATAATTGCTCCATATTTATCTGTTATAGAATTGCTTACAATTTTCTTTAATCTAGCTCGTTCATCTGCTCCATTTATTTTTTGCGAAACTGTAATAAAAGGTTCATTAGGCATTATCACTACAAATCTTCCTGGAATAGTTAAATGCGTAGATATTCTTGCTCCTTTTTTGTTTGTGCTATCTTTTTTTACCTGCACTAATATTGGCATTCCTTCTTTTAAATAATCTTTTATATTATACTTTTCAAAGTTTTCGTTTTTATTTCCTGTTTGTAGACTTACTTTTGGGATTACATCACGAATATGTATAAATGTATTTTTTTCTTTACCAATATCAACAAATGCTGCTTGCATTCCTGGTAATACATCTTTTACAATGCCTAAATATACATTACCTTCTATTCTCTCTTGACCGTTTTCTTCAATATATCTTTCTATTAATTTACCATTTTCTACAAGTAATACTTCTTTTTTATTATTACTTACATTTATTAATAATTCTTGCATCTCTTCTCCTATTCTTTTTAGATATTCAATGTGTGTCTTTTTATTTAACTTTATTAAATTTATTCATTGTATTATCTATCCCATTTTGTATCCAATATTCTATTGCTTGCATGGCTGAGTCTATTCCTTCTTGAAGTATAACAAATTCTTTTGTTGGTATTCTACCTATTACATAATCAATTCTATCAAATTCATCTTGAGGTCTACCAATTCCAACTCTTATTCGAGGAAACTCTTCTGATGATAGCATATTTACCATCGATTTCATTCCATTGTGTGAGCCCGGCCCACCTTTTGCTCTAATTCTAATTTTTCCACTTTCTGTGTCCATATCATCATATATCACCATAACATTGTTAAGTGGCTCTTTATAAAATCTCACAAATTCAGAAACAGACTCCCCACTTTTATTCATAAAAGTTTGTGGTTTTATTAATATTACTTTTTCATTTTCTATAAGTCCTGTTCCATATATTGCATTATACTTTGTTTTATTCAGGCTTATTCCATTTTTATTAGCTAATTTGTTTATAACATCAAATCCCATATTATGCCTTGTATTTGAATATTCTGGCTCAGGATTACCAAGTCCTACTATAATATACATGATTACCTTCTTTACTTTCTTAATAATATTTATAATTTTTTTATTTGCATACCTCGTATTGACTCAATTTTCTAAAATATTTCTCCATAGCATCAATACTATTTTTCCAATTAAATCTTTTAGATGTATTAATTCCTTCTTTTATTATTCTACTCCTATATATTGGATTCTCTATTAAAATTTCTACTTTGTTTACAATATCATTTACATCATTTTTTTTAATTATTAAAGCATTTTTGCCATCTATAACAAAATCTCTCATTCCACCAGTATCACTAGTAATAACAGCTGCTCCACAGGTCATTGCTTCTAATGTTGGCAATCCAAATGATTCATATTCTGAGTTACAAATATAAATATCTGTTTTTCTTAAAATATTACCAATTTCTATTTGTGGCGGATTTATAATCGCCTTTTCAATATTCTTTTTCGGTTTCGTTTGTGAAATCCAATTTAATTGTATGTTACTATATTTTTCTCCTAATATTCTTACTGCCTCTAATATAACATCTACATTTTTAAATTTAAATTCTTCTGAACCAATTAACGTTATACTTATATTATCTCTATCTTCTTTTTTATTATTGTCTGTAAAGAATATATTTTCATCTACTGCATTATACATCACTTCTGAATCTCTATGATAAACTTTCATTATTTGGTTTCTCGTATATTCAGAAACAGTATATATAAATGGAACTTTTTTTATTCTGTCTTCTACTGTTTTTCTTTTTTCCTTACTTAAACTTTCAACATTAAAAATATGTGATCCTCCCTGTTCAAAAAAAACTACAGGCGCTTTATTAGCTTTAAGTCCAGAATAAATACATTTCCAACTAGTTGCTATAATTAAGTCACTATCTGGGATATGGTTCTCTATTTTTTCACTTTCATTAACTTTTATAAAATTTATTTTTTTATCTAATCTAAACCAGTTTGGTTTTTCATCATATGCTACTAATGTAATTAAATGCCCTCTCTGTGCCAGTCTATTTGCATATTCTAAAATTATCTTACTTCCTCCACAAGTTTTAGTCCATGCCATAATATATACAATATGTAACTTATCTTTTTTCAAATTATGATTTCTTATTAGTTTCTGCTCTGAAATAAGGTTATTATCTCTCCTAATTTCTTCATCTTCTAGTCTTCTCATTATTTCATTACTTGCCATATTTATATTCCTCTCATTTATTATACATAATAAATTTTATATTCTCCATTTTTCAATCTAAAATTTTTTCCTGCTTCTTCTCCATAAAAAAATATCTCTACCACTTTTGCAATTCCTTCATGTGTCGCTACTAAGACATTTTTATCATTATATTCTTTTATAATGTCATTTAAGAATGAAAATACTCTTTGCTTTAAATGCATCATATTTTCAATATTATATTTTTCTAAATTATCTACACTATATTTTCCCTCTAAATTGCCAAAACTTCTTTCTATTATTCTATTATCTATAATTATATCTATATTTTTATATTCACTTATTTTTTTGACTGTATCTTTAGCTCTAGATAATGGTGATGAAAATATTACATCTATGTCTACATCTTTAAATATTTTTAAAGCTTCAATAGCTTGATTCTTTCCATTTTCATTTAACGGTATATCTATTTGTCCTTGAAACCTTCCCTGCAAATTATAATCCGTTTGCCCATGTCTTAATATATATAACTTCAATTTTTTCTCTCCAATTTAACATTTGCTCTTTTTAATATTCCTCTGGCAACTTCTTTTGCCATTTCTGGTAGTGCTTGCCAAGATTGAGAACAATTTTCTATTTTTCCCACATATACTTCTTCTACTTTTCTACCTTGTTGTATAACGTCTAATAGGATTCCTATATCTACTGCATAGTCTTTTTCAAATGTTATAGTTTCAAAAACTTCTTTCTTTCCAGATATTATCCCACTAAGCGGTTGTCCGAAATTTATACATATTAGGAAATAACAAATCTAAAAGAGGCTTTGTAACTAATTCTGTTACTCTTCCCCCTTCTCTTTTAAAAGTAGATTTTACAAAATCTATATCAGAATTAATTATTGGTTCAGTCATAATTTCTAATATTTTATTAGTTTCAATTTTTAAATCTCCATCTATAAATATTATTATATTGTTATTGACATGCTTTAGTCCTTCCTCCATTGCATATCCTTTACCTTTATTATTGCAATATACAATTTTATCTGCTCCACTCTCTTCCGCTTTTTTTGCAGTATTATCTGTTGAGCAATTATCTACTACTATAATTTCACTTTTTATTGTACTGTTTCGTAAATGTTTAATAACATTAGCAATGCTTTTTTCTTCGTTATGTGCTGGTATTATTACACTTATTTTTTGCATTTCTTAATCTCCTTTATACATATTTAATAGTTTAAATTTTATTAGATATCACCATTATTCTTTTTATAATTATATCATCTTCTATTTTAACTTATATATTTTTTATTATAATCTGTTAAATATCTCTATAATATTTTATCATAAAAGAGAAAAAATGTAAACATAATTTTTTGAGCCAAAAATTATGTTTGTCTTACGTTTTATAAAGTATAATATTTATATATTTTTTAATTTTAAATTAGTTAATAACTTTCTAATGTTATTATGCTATACTAGCTAATTAACATTTTATATTAAAATAATTTATCCATCTTGTATTCTTTATCAAGTTTCTCATTTAAGTAAAGTTTACTAATTATTTCTAATTCTTTTATACCATTCTCTGATAAATTAAAAGAAAATAATTTTTTAGGTGGCGCTAAGACTATATATTTTATGCTATTCATGGTCGCATCTGATATTTCTACTGCACCTTTATCTTGCTTACTACAATCTTCACATTTTAAACCATTATCCTTAAAGCTAAAATGGTTTAAATGCAAATCGCTTTTTTTACAATTTGAGCATTTATCAATTATAGGTGTAAAGCCTAATAAACACATAAGTTTAAGTTTAAATATTGCCATACTTAAATCCATGTTTTTATCGGTTTCTGAAAGTACATATAGTGTATTTAAAAAAAGCTGTAATATTTTATATGTATTTTGATTTTCATCAGTAACATCATTTATTATTTTAGTAATATGTGATGCATATTGTAGCTTGTCTAAATCAATTCTAAGATTATAGAATACCTCATTTACTTCACACGAATTTATATTATATGAATTGACCCCTTGATATATTAAATAATCCCCAAAACATAAAAATTGTGTTGCTGCCATGAGCATACTTTTGGGTCTTCTTGCTCCTTTGGCAGCACAACCTATTTTCCCATTTGGAGTTAATAATGTAATCATTTTGTCGTAATCACCCATATTATGTTCTGCTATTACTATTCCCTTTAGTTTCAATATTCCCATTTTGCTTTTCCGCCTCTAATAAGTTTTTTTCTATATTTTCTACTTCCATTAATTCTAGAAAAGTATTAATATTGCCAGTATTTTTAAAAGTATTCCAAGCCATTTGTTTTATCATGTTAAATCATCTCCATTTATATAAAGTTAATGTAAATTTTACATTTCTTTATTTTATCATTTGCATTTTTTTAAGTTTTATACGCAATTAAAATCATTTTTATTCAATTTTAGAAACACCTTTGCATGTTTATTTGATTGTGTAATTCAAAAAAGAAACGAGTAGCACTAGGCAAAATCAAAGAAAAAAGCGGAGGTGTGCTTTTGCACATTGAGCATTTTTTCATTTGATTTTAACGACGTGATGCGAGGTTTATTTTTTGAATTTGAAGGAATTTATAAACCTATCACAATTAATCCAATCCTCATTCACCTTAACCCACAACTGCAAGTTTATTTTCATTCCAAGCATTTTTTCCAAGTCTTGTCTTGCATATGTTCCTATTTTCTTTAGCATTGTGCCATCCTTTCCTATTATTATCCCTTTATGAGATTTACGAAGGCAATATATAGTTGCATCTATATTGTAAATAGGTTCATTCTCTCTTGTTTTTCTTCTTTTTAGCTTTTCTACTTGAACTAATATTCCATGTGGTACTTCATCATTTAAAAGTTTTAGTGCTTTTTCACGTATTGTTTCTTCTACTAGTTGTCTTACTGTTTGGTCTGTATATTCCTCAGTACTATAATATGCAGGTCCTTCATTTAAGTTCTTTTCTATTTCGTCTAAAATTGCATCTAAGTTTATGTTTTTTACTGTAGATACTGGAATTATACTTGCAAAATCATATTCGTCTTTATATAACTCTATTAGTTTTGCAATTTTGGCTTTTTCGACCAAATCTATTTTATTAATAACTAATATTGTTTTTCTTTTTGCTTCTTTTATTTTCTCCAGTATTAGCCTATCTCCTTTTCCTATTTCACTTGATGTTGCTTCTATTACAAATACCACCACATCCGCATCTTTTGAAACTTCAAATGCGTTATCTACCATTACGTCCCCTAATTTTGATTTTGGTTTATGTATTCCTGGTGTGTCTATAAATATTATTTGTGAGTTTGGTCTATTTACTACTCCTCTTATTACTGTTCTTGTAGTTTGCGGTTTATTTGCTATTGCTGCAATTTTTTCTCCAACCAGACTATTTATTATACTTGATTTACCTACATTTGTTCTGCCTAAGACTGAAATAAATCCTGATTTGAATTTTTCTTTCATTATTAAGCTCATTCCTTTCTTCATTGCCAATATATTATATATCCATTTTTTTGTTTTTTATGTAGAAAAAACACGATAATTTTTTTTATTTTTCTGCTTTTTTAGCTTGACTTTTATAGTTATATCATATTTCGACATTTTATTCAATGGATGTAATTTTGTTATAAAAAATTAGAACCCTGTTCAAGGTTCTTACATATTTTGATAATGAGTCCACATGCTTAATATTTGTACTTTATTTTCTTGTTCATTTACTTTATATACTAATCTATGTTGTATATTGATTCTGCGAGAATATAAACCTTTTAAATCTCCTGTTAATTTTTCATATGGTGGTGGATTTTGAAATGGATTATTTTTTACAAGTTCTATTAATCTTTTGGTCTTTACTTCTAATTTATTTTCTTTGAGTTTTGCTATGTCTTTTATTGCTCTTTTGTGAAATTCTATTTTGTACATTCTACCAATCCACCTCTTCTTCGTCTACAAATTCTTCTTCTTTGCTATTTGCTCTTTCTAATATTTCATCTTTTAAGCCTGGTACAGACATGATATATAATGTTTCCATTAAACTATTATAATCTTCTTCTGAAAGAACAACTGCATTACCATTTTTTGTAGAAATATTAATTGGTTCATTGAATTTTATAGTTTGTTCAAGTAAAGAATATATATCCTTTCTAAAATTTGTAATATTTGTATTAGTCATTGTTAACACCTCCTAATAAAATTATAGCATACGTTTTTATGTACGTCAATTGTTTTTATCTTATTTTATATTATGTGTTTTTTTCAATAAAGTATTACTTTAAGAGATAATATCTAACTTATGTTGTACAAATTTATTAGTACACGAAAAAGAAAAAAATACATCTGTAAAATTAAAACTGAACTGAACCGAAAAAGTTGCACACTTTTTGATTAAGTTTTTATTAAGCAACTTGTAAGGAATGAATTCTATACTGAACAGGAGACATTCCTTTTAGTTTGTGGTTTCTCCATTTCCTATTTTTATTTTGCTACGGATATTTTATAATTGTCAAATGAAAATATTTATAACTACTTTTTACATTCGTCACTTTTTGCATAGACAAAAAAATAAGCAAGCCGTGTAATGCTTGCTATTCTTGGTAGCGAGAAATGGATTCGAACCATCGACCCACTGGGTATGAACCAGTTGCTCTAGCCAACTGAGCTATCTCGCCATGTGTTTTTAACGTAGTACTAATTATAAGTGTTTTTTTTAGTTTTGTCAAGTATTATAATTTAAGTTCTAAAAATTGTTTACTATTCATAGATAAATTTAATTTTTTCAACTTCAAAGTTTAGCAATATTCATATTTTTAATTTTCACAAATATTACTAAACTTTAAAATTTACTAAAATATAATTTATAACTTTTTTAGTTACTTTTCTCCTATTTCTAGGTCTTGATCTTTTTGTGCCTTTTTGGTTTGAGCTTTTGGTGTTTTATTTATTTGCTCTTCTGAAACTCCTGTTTCTTCTACTTCTTTATTTTTACCATCTTTTAATTTCGGAACTTTATTTAATGGTGCGACTTTAAGTTTTTCTACTATTTCTCTATGTGATTTCTTTTCTGCTTTTTCAGAAATTAATTGTTCATTTCCATAATTTTGAACTTCACTATCAACTTTTTCAAGACTTTTTGCTAGAGCTGCTTCTTGTTTATCGTTTGAATTTATATTTAATTCTATATCATTTTCTATATCTGGCTTACTATTTACCATATTTTTCAAACTTATAAATGGAGAAAATAGTATTTGCCAGAAATTAAGCTTTACATCTCTTGCTTCTTCATTCATTTTACACATTCCTTTCTTAAGGCACTCATCCTATTAACTGTATTTTTTATTTTTACCCTTTTATATTTATAATTTCATTTAAAATTTAGATACATAAATTATTTTTATAAAAATCAATACATATTTATATTAACATAATTTTACAGAAAAAGCAAGTATTAACCCATATAATCTCTTAATTTTTTGCTTCTGCTTGGATGTCTTAGTTTTCTTAGCGCTTTTGCTTCAATTTGTCTAATTCTTTCTCTTGTAACATCAAATTGCTTTCCTACTTCTTCTAGTGTTCTTGCTTTTCCATCTTCTAGGCCAAATCTTAGTTTTAATACCATCGCTTCTCTAGGAGTTAATGTGTTCATTACTTCCTCTAGTTGTTCTCTTAAAAGTGTGTGTGCCGCAGAGTCTTGTGGTGCTGGGCTATCTTCATCTTGTATAAAATCTCCTAAATGGCTATCGTCTTCCTCACCAATTGGTGTTTCAAGTGATACTGGATCTTGTGCTATTTTTTGTATTTCCATTACTTTTTCAGGTGTAATTTCCATCTCTTTTGCAATCTCTTCTGGAGTTGGTTCACGTCCATTTTGTTGTAATAGCTGTCTTGATGTACGAATTAATTTGTTTATTGTTTCTACCATATGAACTGGTATTCTTATTGTTCTTGCTTGATCTGCTATAGCTCTTGTAATAGCTTGTCTAATCCACCATGTAGCATATGTGCTGAATTTAAATCCTTTATTATAGTCGAATTTTTCTACTGCTTTTATTAGACCCATATTACCTTCTTGAATTAAATCTAAGAATAACATTCCTCTTCCTACATATTTTTTTGCAATACTAACAACTAATCTTAAGTTAGATTCTGCTAATTTCTTTTTAGCCTCTTCATCACCTTTAACTATTCTTTGTGCCAATTCTGCTTCTTCTTCAAATGTAAGTAATGGTATCTTTCCTATTTCTCTTAAATACATTCTAACTGGATCATCTACACTTACTCCATCAAGATTTGAAACATCCATTTCTTCCAATTTTATTTCTTCTACATTTTCCAAATCTTCAATGTCTGGTTCGTCCATATCATCATTTAGGTCTACACCTAAATCTTCAAATGCATCAAATACTTTATCTATTTCTTCTGGATTAGAATCATCTAACTCTGTTGCAAGTTCTGCATATGTGATTTTTCCTTTTTCTTTAGCCTTTTTTATTATTTTTTGAACCTTATCCTCAGTAGATAATTCTTTCTCTTTTTCGTTTTTTTCATTTATTACTTCAGTTTTTTCTGTTTTTTTCATTCTTACTATCATTCCTTTCTGGACACAAATTCCTTTTTAATTAAACTTAAAGAATTTTCTAGTATTATTTTACTTTAGCAAGCTTTAATATTATTTCATTTAATTCTTGTTCCAACTTAGCAGTCTCTTCACTAGTATTATTATTTTCTAATTTTTTTATTATTTCATTTCTTTTATTTACGAGTTTTTCCTTATTATATGTATTTAATAAATCTTCTATACACTTATTTATATCAGTTATTCCAAAATCATCAGCCATTATACCTGATAAATAATTTATTACCTCTTCTTCCTCAAATTGGTCTAAAATGTCACTCGTGCTATTGCTTTCATATTTTTCATATATTTTTTCTATTATTTTTTTGTCCAATTCTGATTTTATGTCTTCTGGTGTTATTGTATTTTTTATAGCATTATAACTTTCTTCTGGATAGTTAACTAATATATATATAACCATTTTTTCTCTTTTTATTATACTTTCATCCACTTTCTCCGATTTTTCGTTTTTGATATACGCCTTAACTGGATTTCTTTGCAGTATTTTTTGATCATTTGTTTTGGTATATATTAGTTTATTTACTTCACCATAAATCGCTTCTTTTGAAATTTTGTATTCTTCTGAAATTTTGTCTATGTAAATCTCTTTTTCTATATTATTATCTACTTTTGCAAGTATTTTTGCTACTTCATTTAGGAATTTTATTTTATCATTTACATTTTCTAGATTTAAATTTTGTTTTAAAATTTTTACTTTGAATTCTACTAGTGATATTGCTGAATCTACACATTTTTGGAATCTCTCTGGTCCATATTTTATAATAAATTCGTCTGGGTCTTTTGCTCCATATATTTGAAGCACTCTTATGTCACATCCCATATTTTGGAGTATTTCTAATCCTCTTAATGTAGCAGCTTGTCCTGCACCATCAGCATCATATCCTATAATTATCTGCTCACTATTTTTTCTAAGGAGCCTTCCTTGATTCTCTGTAAGTGCTGTTCCTAGTGATGCCACTACATTTGTAATACCTCTTTGATATAACGATATTGCATCCATGTATCCTTCAACTATTATTATTTTTTTAGTATCGCCTTTTTTGGCAATGTTTAAACCAAATAAATTCCTACCTTTGCTATATACTATATTTTCGGGCGAATTTATATATTTAGGTTTACTGTCATCTAGTACTCTTCCACCAAATGCAATAAATCTTCCTGTAGCATCTTGAATTGGTATCATTAGTCTTCTTCTAAATCTATCTATAATTCTGCCATTTTCTGCTTTTATTCCTAAACTTGATGCAAGTATTTCTTCATCTGTATATCCCTTTTCTTTTAGTAATCTGCTCAGTTCATCAAAAGTACCTGAATATCCTATTAAAAATGATTTTAAGGTTCTATTATCAAGCCTTCTTTTCTTTATATATTCTTGTGCTTCTTTTGATGTAGGTTTATATAGAGTTTCATGATAAAATTTTGCAGCAATTTCATTTATTTCGTATACTTTAGATTTAAGCATTGCTTTTTTATTGTCCTGATAACTTGTATCCAAAGTTGGAAGCGCGATATTAGCCCTATTAGCTAGTAATTCTAATGTTTCTTTAAAGTTTATGTTTTCTATTTTGCTAACAAAGTGAATTACATTTCCGCCTACGCCACATCCAAAACAATGAAAAATTTGCTTGTCTGGTGACACAGAAAAAGAAGGTGACTTTTCTTTATGAAATGGACATAATCCAAAAAAGTTTCTGCCACTTCTTTTTAATATTACATATTGTGAGATTACATCTACTATATCGTTACTACTTCTTATTTCTTCTATTAATTCATCACTATATCTTATCAATTTTCTAAAACCTTTCCTCCATATACTTATTTTATTCGACATAAAACCTTTAATTCCTTCTTAGGTTTTACAGTTTTTGGCTACAACAAAGTCGCATCTTATATAGATACGACCTTTCTTTTGTATTATAGATTTTCACTTGTTCCAGTTCCATCAAATGGAATGAATTTATTTACTATGTTTTGATTTATGTCTATGTTTTCTTGTGGCAACTTATATTCGTCAAATGATATATTTATTTTATTATCAACTAACTTCTCTACCTCTTCTTGTGATGCATGTTCTGCTAAAACAAGTTCGCTAACTAAAATTTGTTTTGCATTGTTTAGCATTTTCTTTTCTCCTGTTGATAATCCTTTTTCTTTTTGTTTAAAGCTTAAGTTTCTAACTACATCTGCCACTTCATATATATCTCCGCTTTTCATCTTGTCCATATTATCTCTATATCTCTTGTTCCAATTTTGAGACATTTCTGTCTCGTTTTCTCCTAATACTGCCATTACTTTTGCTGCCTCGTCTTTATTAATTATATTTCTTACTCCAACCTCTTCTGCTTTATCGGTTGGTACCATTACTTTTACTTCCCCTGGCATTTTAATTATATAATAATTTTGTTTTTCCCCTAATATGTCTTTTTCCTCTATTGAATCGATTGTACCTGCTCCATGCATTGGATACACTATTTTGTCTCCTATATTAAACATATGGGTCCTCCTTTCCAATGTAATTTTTTCAATATATGAAGTTAAGAAAGGGTTTGTTTCTCTTTTTCAACTACATTTCTATTATACTACAAAAAATGGCAAAAGTCAAAGCTTTTGCCATTAGTTTTTATGTATATTTTCCTTGAAACTCTTGAGTTTCAGAGGTTTTCAGAAATTTAATTTTTTTTGAGTTTTTGCATTGTTTTTGCTTAAGTTTATGTGAACCATTTAAGCTAATACTTGATACTTGTAGTATTTTTAACTTCCTACCCTTTGGTCAAAATCAATAGTAAATTTAATACTTTTCTTAAACTACAAAATGTTATACGAGGGTGTTTCCAAGTATTTACAGTTTGTATGCATCCAACGGGCCGGAAATCAAAAATAAAAATCATATAATATTAGACTCAATAAACATATTTATTAGAACTATACGGCTTTGGGCTATAAAAGACAATTAAGCCATTATCATGTAACCTTTTAAGCTTAAATTCTAATAAATAACTTATTTACTTGTAGAACCAAATCCCCCAATTCTTTCTCCTTCTGCATTATCATTATCAGTTACTAAATATTTTTGAAAAATTGCTTGTCCTATTGCTTCACCTTTTTTTATAACTGTATCTTCTTCTTTAATATTGTAAAATGCAAACATAAAATGTCCATCATTATCTGGATTTCCATAATAATCTTTATCTACTACCCCCACACTATTTGCCAAAATTAGCCCTTTTTTCTTTGGATTTGAACTTCTATTATATAGCATTAGCACCTCATCGTCTGCCATATATGCTTTAATACCTGTTTTTACTAATGTTGGAGCCATTCCTTTCTTAAAGCTAGGAACAACTGTATCCTCTGCCGCTTCTACATCGTATCCAGCAGAATATTTCGTTTTTCTTACAGGTAAATTTATATCTTTATCTTCCCATCCTTTTGCTATTTCAAATCCTCTAATCTTTTCCATTTTTCATTCCTCCATTTTTCATAAGTATTATTTCATAAATATTAATAGTTATTAAAAATGCTTGATATGTTTCTTATAGTTAGTCCTGCATAATAAATATATAATACTTTTTGTCATATTATATTATATTTTTTACTTTTGTCAATAGATGGTTAGAAAGCTTTTTTTATTTTTCATTTTATTATTCCAAAGCTCCAAATGCCGTAGTACCAATTAAAGCAAGCATTTTTGCGCAAATGGGGTCTGACCCCATTTGCGCACTTCTTGCATAAGATATAATGAGGTGACTTTATGGAAACTATACCTTTGACTGAATTGCAACTACATCAAGTTGGTTTTATAAAAGAAATTAATTGTAAAAGTAGCATAAAAAGAAGACTTCTTGATTTAGGATTAATTCCTAATACTAAAATAATACCCATAATGAAGAGTATTGCTGGTGATCCTATTGCTTATGAGGTTAGAAATATAATTATTGCTATTAGAAAACAAGATGCAGAAAAAATCCAGGTCACTATTTAATTTTGTGACCTGGATTTTTCCCATTTTTTTATATCTTAGAATATACACATATGAACATGATATATGATTATTTCTTTAAATTAATAATATCCCGCGCAACGCCAACACGGGAAAAAATTATTTACAATATTGGATATATATACAAATATTTCATATCTGTATACATTTCTAAATTTGTTCCTGGTATTAACTTTTTTATTAAATACCCTGTCTTTGTTAATGTTTTCTCAATCTCCGATGGGATATATTTCATTGAAATTACTATTCCATCATTCCGTTCTTTGACTCTGTTCTTTTCTTTATTCTTTTTTATTATTTCTAATACCAGTACTCTAAGTACATTTTTAGAGCCTTCTAGCTCAGCATAGATTTTTTCTAACATTCTTTGGTCCTCCTCAAATTGTAATGGCGTTGTATTTAAATGTTATACATATATATTATACCATTTATGTTATCCTAAAGCAAATATATTCCATATTCCAGTTGTTATTAAGCAAATTACTACTCCACATACTGTTGGGAGTATAAATCCTAATGCAGTCCATTTTAGGCTTCCAGTTTCCTTTTTTATTGTCATTAGTGTTGTTGTACACGGAAAGTGTAAAAGGGTAAATATCATTACATTTATTGCAGTAAGTAGTGTCCATCCGTTTTGTATTAAAATTTGCCCAATCGTCATTGTACTTTCAATGTCAACTAAGCTTCCCTTTCCCATATAGCACATTAGAATTATTGGAAGTACTATTTCGTTTGCTGGTATTCCTAATATAAATGCGGTAAGTATATATCCATCTAGCCCCATTAATCTTGCAAACGGGTCAAAGAAGTTAGCTATATATGTTAGTATACTAATGTCTCCTATGCTTATATTCGCAAATAGCCATATAACCAGCCCTGCTGGCGCTGCTACTACCAGTGCTCTTCCTAGTACAAAAAGTGTTCTATCAAATATGGATCTTATTATTACTTGACCTATCTGTGGTTTTCTGTATGGTGGAAGCTCCAATATAAACGATGAACTTTCTCCTTTTAATATGGTTTTTGATAAGAATTTTGATACTAAAAGTGTCATAAATATTCCTATTAATATAACTATTAATACTGCAATTGTTGCAATTATTGATGAGTATTCTGTTGCAAATAAACTACCTATAAAAATACTTGCTATTGTTATGAGAAATGGAAATCTACCATTGCATGGTACAAATGCATTTGTTAATATGGAAATTAGTTTTTCTCTTGGCGAATCTATTATCCTACATCCTGTGACCCCTGCACTATTGCAGCCAAATCCCATGCACATGGTTAGTGCCTGTTTTCCGCGAACTACCTGCTTTTCTAAAATATTTGTCTAAGTTAAATGCAATTCGTGGAAGGTATCCTAAGTCTTCTAGTATAGTAAAAATTGGAAAAAAGATTGCCATTGGTGGTAGCATTACTGCAATAATCCAAGTTAATGTTTTGTAAACTCCATCAATTAATAAACTTTGAAGCCATACAGGAGTTCTACATATTTTTAACACATATTCAAATTTTTCTTGCATCCATCCAAAAAGCTGAGACAGTAGTTCTGACGGATAATTGGCTCCAACAATGGTTATCCAAAATATTATTCCTAAAAACAGTATCATTATTGGAATTCCAAATTTTTTTGAAGTTAATATTTTATCTATTTTTCTATCTCTTGAATTATACTTATTATTTTCTATTTCTACGCTATCTTTATATACATTCTCTGCTACAAATATAATACTTGATATCATTTTATCTTTTACTTCACTTTTGCTTATTCCATTATTGTTCAGAATCTGCTCTATCTGGCTTATATTTTCTTTAATTTCTTTTGTTTGTAAGTTTATTTTTAAATTTTTTTGAATACTACCTAATATTTTTTCATTTCCGTCAATAATTTTAAGTGCTATCCATCTTGCTAAATACTTTTTCCTTCCGCGTAAGCATTTTTTCAATATTTTCCTCTATACAATCCACACTTTGTTCTATATATGGTATATATTTTATTTTGTTGGGTATTGTAGTAAGCTCTCCACTACATACCTTTTCTATTTTATTTAGTAATTTATTTAATGTTCGCTTTTTTCTCGCAATAGTTCCTACCACTGGTACTCCTAATCGTTTCTCAAGTTCTTCAAAATTTATATGTATTCCCTTTTTGTTTGCTTCATCTAACAAATTTACACATACTACAATTTTATTTGTTATCTCCATTATTTGATATACCAAATTTAAATTTCTTTCCAGGGAAGTAGCATCTAAAATAACCACCGTTGCATCTGGATTACCAAAACATATATAATCTCTTGCAATTTCTTCTTCTTCTGAATTAGACATTATTGAATATGTTCCTGGAATATCAACTAATAAGTAATTTTTATTATTATACTCACATATACCAGAGGCATTTGCTACTGTTTTCCCGTGGCCAATTTCCTGTATGTTGATGCATACCAGTTAAATTATTGAAAATAGTTGATTTTCCTACATTAGGATTTCCTGCTATTGCTACACTATAATCGCACTTATTTAATTTATCTGTTATATCTTCTTTTAAAACTTTTTTGCCTGTTGATGCTGTTGTAAGCCCCATTATATCCTCCTTGTAACTTATGACTTTCTACTACTAATTATATGTTGTAATAGTATTTTTGTAACTTGACTTTTTTAGATTTTTATAATATTATATAGGCGAATTAATTTAGAAGATAATGTTAATCATTATCAAAAGTATTATTATTAGGAGGTATACATATGGAATTAAAAGGATCAAAAACAGAAGCTAATTTAAAAGCTGCATTTTCTGGAGAATCAGAAGCAAGAAATAAATATACTTATTTTGCAAGTGTTGCTAAAAAAGAAGGTTATGAGCAAATAGCAGCCATCTTTTTAGAGACAGCTGAAAATGAAAAAGAACATGCAAAATTACATTTTAAATATTTAGAAGGAATTGGAGATACAAAATCAAACTTAGCTGATGCAGCAGCAGGTGAAAACTATGAATGGTCAGATATGTATCCAAAATTTGCAAAAGAAGCAGAAGAAGAAGGCTTCATGGAAATAGCTGCAACATTTAGAGGAATTGCAGAAGTTGAAAAACATCACGAAGAAAGATATAAAAAATTATTAGAGAATGTTGAAAATGGAGAAGTTTTCAAAAAAGGAAGTATTGTTGTTTGGAAATGCAGAAATTGTGGACATATACATGTTGGCTTAGAAGCTCCTACAATCTGCCCAGTTTGTAAACATGCTCAAAGTTATTTTGAATTAAATGCTGAAAATTATTAAAAACAAAAAAATTCAGCTCCATCGAGTTGGATTTTTTTGTTTTTTGCTGTATGACCTTATCTTTTTGATACGTTAGATAAAAACATTGCAGGATAAAATCCATTCCTTTTTGGAGCTAATTAAAAGCACACATAGTAATGAGAAAATCCTTTTCATTTAATGGTTTTAAACGTGAAACTCTTTAAAATCCTAATAAAATGTATATTTTGAAGATTTTTGCTGGAGCGCGTAGCGACCAAACGAGTCTTTTTTTAAGACGAGTGCAGATTGGAGAAACGTTCAGATTTAAAAAATATTTAATTTTTTAAATCTGATTACATCGTTTCGACAACAAGCGACAAAAAAATTTGAAAAATATACATTTTATTAGGATTTCGGCAAAACAATAAAATAAAACCATTAATTTGAAAAGGATTTTTTCATTACTTTGTGTGCCTTTGGAGCACCGCGACATAAACATGGTATTTATCCTGTAACGTTAAAAGCTATTACTCTGGAGCTTGCAATAGTTTTGTCAATTATCATTAAATTCTTTCTATAAAAATATAGACATTTTAAGCTTGTATGTTTATTATTCCTTTTTCTTCACAATATCTCTCAAAGTTAATACAAAAAAGTTCTACTATCTTTTGACGTGAAAATTCCTGTCTAAATTCTAATTTAAGCGATGTAGCAATCTCTTTCAAATCCTCTGGAAACTTTTCTCCATTTACATTTAGTCCAATTCCTATCAGTAAATATTTGATATTTTCGCCTTTACTAACAATCTGTGTTAAAATTCCACCAATTTTTTTTCCACTATACATAATGTCATTTGGCAATTTTATATCTAACTTATACCCATATAAGTCATAAATTGAATTAACAATACATTTTGCAATATCTACTGTAAGGCTTTCTAGTTCTTTAACTTTACATTTAGGATATAGTATTAGTGTAAGGCTAATATTTTTCCCTTTTTCAGAATACCATTTTCTATTGTGAGTCCCAATACCATTTGTTTGACAATCTGCAAGAATCATTGTACCATTTTCTATACCACTTTCTGCTAATTTTTTTGCTTCTATTTGTGTTGAAAAAATTTCTTCAAAAAATTTTATTTTTTTTCCTATTACACTAGCGTGAAAAAAAATATTAGATTTTTCTCGCATTTCTTTTTACCTTTCTTTTTTATTTTTTCTACTCGAAAGTATACCATCAATTTGCCTATTTGTCTATTTTTTACATACTTTTGTAAAAAATGCACATACTAATAATATAGCTTATAATGTGTATGTTTACTTGTGAGTTTCTGTGATTTAATTCGTATACATGCTATATTCATTTCAGATTTAGGAAGAGGTGAAATAGATGGCATTAGATTATAATATTATTGGTGAAAGATTAAAGAAAGCTAGAACAGACAAAGGACTAACTCAAGAAAAACTTGCTGAAAAGTTAGATGTTTCAATCGCATTTCTTAGTAGAATAGAAAGAGGTAGTTCTCACATTAGTCTTAAAAGATTAAGTCAAATATGTGATATTTTAGGAATTAGTGAAGGTTCTATACTAAACGGTTCATCAAATAATTCTAGTATATACTTATCTTCAGAATTTGATAACCTATTAAAAAGTTCAAGTCCTGAAAAACAAAAATTAATTTACAAAATTGCCAAAGTAATTAATGAAGACTAATTTATGTATATTTTTTAAAACTATTATCTATACTAATTATGGATAATAGTTTTTTACATGTTACCCTTTGTTACAGGATAATGGTGTTTCTAAAAAGCATGTCCTGCAACGGGAGTTCTAGTTGAAATCGTCTCGCTTCGTCCCGACTTAAGCTCCCTGCTCCGCTCGCCAATTTTAACTAGAACATCCCTGCACGGACTTTATATTTTTATCTAAACCATTATCCTGTAACTACCCTTTCATCTTTTTTCGACAATTTTATTGATATTACACATTATTTATGATATGATTATAAGTGCTTAACTTAGTTTTAGGCATAATTTTTCAAAGTTATTATTTAATAACTTAGAATGGAGGTTTTTATGGATTTTAAACAGTGGAACGGCTTTAATAAAGCTGGAGAATGGACAGAAGAAATAGATGTAAGAGGTTTTATTCAAAGTAACTATACACCTTATGAAGGAGATTCAAAGTTTCTTATGGGTGCTACTGATAAAACCAAAAAATTGTGGAATAAAGTTTTAGAGCTTTATAAAAAGGAAAGAGAAAATGGTGGAGTTTTAGATGCAGATTGTAAAACACCATCTTCTATAAATGCTTATGAAGCAGGATATATAGATAAGAATTTAGAAGAAATAGTAGGTCTTCAAACAGATGCACCTTTAAAAAGAGCAATTATGCCAAATGGTGGTATAAGAATAGTTGAAAAATCAGCTGAAAGCTACGGATTTAAAGTAGACCCAGAAACTGAATATATTTATCATAATTTAAGAAAAACACATAATGATGGTGTATTTGAAGTATACACACCAGACATAAGAGCTGCTAGAAGCTCTCACCTACTTACAGGTCTTCCTGATGGATATGGACGTGGTAGAATTATTGGTGATTACAGAAGAGTAGCATTATATGGTGTAGATGCCCTAATTGCAGAGAAAAAAGTTGAGCTTGAAATTCTAGATACTGATGAATTTACAGAAGAAATAATAAGAAATCGTGAAGAGATTGGTGATCAAATTAAGGCACTAAATGATTTAAAAGCTATGGCAGAAAAATATGGATTTGATATTTCAGTTCCTGCTTCCAATGCTAAAGAAGCTATTCAATGGCTATATTTTGGATATTTAGGTGCTGTAAAAGACCAAAACGGTGCTGCTATGAGTTTAGGTAGAACCTCTACTTTCTTAGATATATTTATAGAAAGAGATTTACAAAATGGTACTTTAACAGAGTCTCAAGCACAAGAATTGATGGATCAATTTATTATAAAATTAAGACTAGTAAGATTTTTGCGTGCACCAGAATACAACGAATTATTTAGTGGAGACCCAGTTTGGGTAACAGAAAGTATTGGTGGTATGGGCATTGATGGTAGAACATTAGTTACTAAAAACTCTTTTAGAGTTCTTCATACTTTAGATAACTTAGGCCCTGCACCTGAGCCAAACTTAACTGTTCTATGGTCAAATAATTTACCAAAAGGATTTAAAGATTACTGTGCAGATATTTCTATTAGGACTTCATCAATACAATATGAAAATGATGATTTAATGAGAATTACTTTAGGTGATGACTATGGTATAGCTTGCTGTGTATCTGCAATGAAAATCGGCAAACAAATGCAATTCTTTGGTGCTAGAGCAAACCTTGCAAAAACTCTACTTTATGCTATTAATGGGGGTAGAGATGAAAACTCTGGAAAACAAGTTGCTCCTAAGTTCCAACCTATTACCTCTGAATATTTAGACTATAACGAAGTTATGGAAAAATTTGATGTAATGATGGATTATGTTGCAAAAATATATATAAAAGCATTAAATGCAATTCACTATATGCACGATAAATACTCTTATGAAGCTTTAGAAATGGCTTTACACGATAGAGACGAAGATATATTAAGAACTATGGCATGTGGTATTGCTGGTTTATCGGTTGTTGCTGATTCTCTTTCTGCAATAAAATATGCTAAAGTAAAAGTAATAAGAGATGAAACAGGACTAGCTGTTGATTACCAAGTAGAAGGAGATTTCCCAAAATACGGAAATGATGATGACCGTGTAGATCAAATAGCTGTTGATGTCGTAAAATCTTTCTTAAGGAAATTGCAAAAACATCACACATACAGACATTCAAAACACACATTATCAATATTAACAATTACATCAAATGTTGTTTACGGTAAGAATACAGGTAATACGCCTGATGGACGTAGAGCAGGAGAGCCATTTGGTCCTGGCGCAAACCCACTTCATGGAAGAGATTCAAATGGAGCATTAGCAGTAATGAATACTATTGCAAAACTTCCTTACGAATATTCAGAAGATGGTATTTCATTTACATTTTCTATAACACCAGCAGCTTTAGGTAAAGACGAAGACTCTAAAGTAAATAATTTAGTAAGTATGCTTGATGGATACTTTAAACAAACTGGTCACCATATAAATGTAAATGTATTTAATAGAGAATTATTATTAGATGCAATGGACCATCCAGAAGATTATCCACAACTTACAATTCGTGTTTCTGGATATGCTGTTAACTTTATTAAATTAACAAGAGAACAACAATTAGATGTTATAAATAGAACTATTCACGAAAGAATTTAAGAGTTAAAGATAATTGGTTTTGGCGTTGTTACTATGAGGTATAAATTTAATCAATGTACGCAAATTACGCTTCATAAATTTATACCTCTCGTGCCTAGCCAAAATTCAATTCTTTTTAACTCTTTTATCTCTGGAGAAATGTTTTTGAACATTGGGGGAACAATCCCCTTTGTTTCACTTTAGGAGGTTTTTATGACTGAACAAATTAGCAACAATAAGCAAACAATTGGTAGGATTCATTCTTTTGAATCTTTTGGAGCTGTAGATGGCCCTGGAATTAGATTTGTAGTATTTTTTCAAGGCTGTAGCTTACGATGTAAATATTGCCATAATCGAGATACTTGGGCAATAAATGCTGGAAAAGAATATACAACCACTGAACTAATTGCAAAAATATCAAGATATAAAAATTATTTTACAGTATCTGGTGGTGGAGTTACTCTATCGGGAGGTGAACCTTTGTTACAACAGGATTTTTTGCTTGATTTATTACCAAAGTTAAAAGAGCAAAAAATTCATGTTGCCATTGATACTTCTGGCTCGTTTCCTCTTACTGATAAAATAAAGCAAATTATTGATTTAGCTGACTTATTTTTATTAGATATAAAATGTATTAATGATGATATTTGCAAAGATTTAGTTGGAGTTTCAAACAAATTAGAACTAGAATTTGCAAAATATCTAAGTAATATAGGTAAGGATGTTTGGATTAGACAGGTACTAGTTCCTGGAATTACTGACCATGAAGAAGATTTATTGATGTTAAAAGACTTTTTGAGTACTCTAAAGAATGTTAAAAAGGTTGAAATCTTAGCTTATCATGATTTAGGTAGATTCAAATGGGAAAACTTGGGTTGTAATTATGAATTAGAAGATGTACCAAATGCAACCTCCGAGGATGTTGCAAAAGCAAAAAAAATATTAGAGATTTAACCTCCAGATAGAAGATTTCTAGAGAATGCAAACTTGGAGGTTCTCTGTGTTTTTGACTGTAAGAAATTCTAAATTTAATCTTTGTAGCTAATAACAATTTTTCCCATACACACAGATAAGCCATTGCTAAGCCTCTATAGCTTAGCAACGGCTTTTTTTCTATATGATACTTTATTTACATGGCTCACTATTAGTGGCAAATTAACAATATTTATCATAATCACAATAATTACAGTCTTTTTCTTTTTTATTTTCACAACAAATTAAATTGATTATTCTTATTATTAAAAGTATTAACAATATGGCTGTTATTGCAATTATCGCACCTATTCCTAGTGTAGTAGCTAATCCTGTAAATGCACCTATTATTAGTCCTATTATAAATAATAGTAAAGATGTTAATACACAAATTACTATATCTACACAACATTTTGCAATTTCACAACATTTATTAAACATGTTATATACACCTCCTAAGTAGCTTTAAATACTACCTAGTATATAATATGCATTTATTCGACTTTTTTCCACAAAAAATGTGATAAAAGTATATCTTATAACAAATATTGAAAAATTGTATTCTCTATCCAATATATTTATTACTATTCTCTTAAATCTATATTAGAATAACTTTATATTCCAAAAAATCCTTTTTTCTTTACTGGTGGTTGTTCATTCATAGTTTTAGCAAGTTCCATCATTAAATCTCGTTGCTCCTTTGTAAGTTTTTTTGGAACCTGTACAAGTACAGTAAATACAAAATTACCTTGTGAACCATTATTTATGTTCTTAAATCCTTTTCCTCTTATAGTAAATTTTGTTCCTGGTTGAGTTCCATCAGGTATTCTATATGTTTCTTTACTTCCATCTACCATAGGTATCTGCAAGTCAGCGCCTAAAGTTGCTTGCGTAAATGTAATAGGTACTTCACAAAGTACATCTTGACCTTTTCTTGTAAAAATACTATGTCTTTTTACATGAATTGTTATGTATAAATCTCCCTTTGGTCCGCCCTTTTCTCCAGGCTCCCCTTCTCCTCGTAATACTATAGTTTGATTTTCGTCAATTCCTGCTGGAATTTTTACAGTTACTTTTACTTGTTTTCTTACTCTTCCTTTACCTCTACACTCTGGACATGGTTCTGGAATTACCTCTCCTGTTCCATTGCAATTTGTACAAGGTCTTACAGTTTGCATTTGACCAAATATAGTAGTTTGAGTTTGTTTTATTTGACCTGTTCCATGGCAAACTGTACATGTTTGCTTTTTCGTTCCTGGTTTCGCCCCTTCGCCATGACATGTTGAGCAAGTTTCATATCTAGTTAAGTTTATTTCTTTTTGAGTTCCTAAAAAAGATTCTTCAAAAGTTATATCCAAATTATATCTTAAGTCTGCACCTTGTCTTGGTCCATTATTATTTTTAGAACTTCTTCCTCCAAATCCTCCTCCAAAGAATGACGAGAAAATATCTCCTAAATCTCCAAAGTCGCCAAAGCCATCAAAACCTCCAGATGATGAATATGAGTAGTATCCATTTCTGCCCCCAAATGGTCCTCCAGCTCCACCAAATCCTTGACTTGGATCAGCTGTGCCAAACTGATCATACATTTTTCTTTTTTCTGGATTTGATAAAACCTCATAAGCTTCATTTACTTCCTTAAATTTAGCTTCTGCTTCTTTTTTGTTGTCTGGATTAGCATCAGGATGATATTTTTTTGCAAGTTTTCTATATGCTTTTTTTAATTCATCCTCACTTGCAGTTTTACTTACTCCTAAAATTTCATAATAATCCTTGTTTGCCATTTAATTCTCTCCTCTTTCTGTGCTTTGCTTTTCCAATGCTAAATTTTTAAATTTATATCCTTCTTCATGATAATATAACAGCCATCTTTTTTGTTTTTCGGTAACTAGTACGCTATCATAAATTACCTCTTGATATAATCCCATATTACTAACTGTAATATATCCCTTATCACCTAGTAAAAATTCTAAAGGACTTGCTTTCCCACTCTTTTCAAATTCTAATTTTAAATTTTCATTTTTTTCCAATATGGCATTTGCTAGACCTATATGTGAACTAATCTTATCGCAAGATATTCTATTCCCATTGTCATCAATTAAGAATACTTCTTCTTCCATTTATTTTCTCCTGATAAAATAATTTTTAAAATAGGCGGATAAACTCCGCCATTGTATGTTGATTAAATTTTTAACTTGTTGTAACAACATCAAAATCAAATTATCTTGGATTCTATTTTTTGTCGTCTTCATCAACCTTATAATCTGCATCATATACATTTCCATTAGCATCTGTATGTGGTGCGCCTTCTGTATTTGCTCCTGCATTTCCTGCTGCTCCGTTAGCTGCATTTGCGGCACCTTGTGCTTGTGAATATACTTTTTCTGAAATTGAGTAGAAGATTTGTGTTAATTTTTCTGTTGCAGATTTAATAGCTTCTACATCTGTTCCTTCTAATGCTTTTTTAACATTTTCTATCTCTGTTTCAGCTTTAGCTTTTTCTTCACCACTTATTTTGTCTCCTAAATCATTTATTGTTTTTTGGCAGTTATATACTAAGCTTTCTGCATTATTTCTAACTTCAATTTCTTCTTTTCTCTTCTTATCTTCTGCAGCATGTGCTTCTGCATCTTTTACTGCTTTATCTATATCTTCATCTGTTAAATTTGTACTAGCTGTAATTGCAACTTGTTGGCTATTACCAGTTGCCATATCTTTTGCAGATACATGAACTATACCATTTGCATCTATATCAAATGTAACTTCGATTTGTGGTACTCCTCTTGGAGCTGCTGGAATTCCTGTTAATTGGAATCTTCCTAATGTTTTGTTATATGCTGCCATTTCTCTTTCACCTTGAAGCACGTGTATTTCAACACTTGTTTGACCATCTGCTGCTGTAGAGAATACTTGTGATTTTTTAGTTGGAATTGTTGTGTTTCTTTCAATTAATTTTGTAAATACTCCACCTAATGTTTCAATTCCTAGTGATAATGGTGTTACATCAAGTAATACTAAGTCTTTTACATCTCCAGAAAGAACACCACCTTGAATAGCTGCACCAATTGCAACACATTCATCTGGGTTTATTCCTTTGTCTGGCTCTTTTCCAGTAATTTTCTTAACTGCTTCTTGAACTGCTGGAACTCTAGTAGAACCACCAACTAATAATACTTTATGCAAATCATTTGCAGTAATTCCTGCATCTTTTAATGCATTTTCTACAGGAACTTTTGTAGCATCAATTAAATCACTAATTAATTCTTCAAATTTAGCTCTTGTTAATGTAACATCTAAGTGTTTTGGTCCATTTGCGTCTGCTGTGATGAATGGTAAATTAATTTGTGTTTGTTGCATTCCAGAAAGCTCTATTTTAGCTTTTTCTGCTGCTTCTTTTAAACGTTGCATTGCCATTTTATCTTGTCTTAAATCAATTCCATTTGATTTTTTGAACTCATCAACTAAGTAATTTATAATTCTTTCGTCAAAATCATCTCCACCTAAGTGTGTGTTACCATTTGTTGCTAAAACTTCAAATACGCCATCACCAATATCTAGTATAGATACATCAAATGTACCTCCACCTAAGTCATATATCATTATTTTTTGATCTTGGTCTTCTTTATCCATACCAAATGCCAACGCTGCTGCTGTTGGTTCGTTAATAATTCTTAGTACTTCAAGTCCTGCAATTTTTCCTGCATCTTTTGTTGCTTGTCTTTGGCTATCACTAAAATATGCTGGAACTGTTATAACAGCTTGTGTTACTTGTTGTCCTAAATAATTTTCTGCATCAGATTTTAATTTTTGTAATATCATTGCAGATATTTCTTGTGGAGAAAACTTATCTCCTTCTATATCAACTTTTTCATTTGTTCCCATTTTTCTTTTTATAGATATAACTGTGTTATCTGGATTAGTAACAGCTTGACGTTTTGCAATTTGTCCTACTAATCTTTCTCCGTTTTTTGAGAATGCGACAACAGATGGAGTTGTTCTATTTCCTTCTGCATTAGGAATTACAACTGGTTCGCCACCTTCCATAACTGCTACGCATGAATTTGTTGTTCCTAAATCAATACCTATAATCTTTCCCATAATTTCTCTTCCTTTCTTTTAGATAAACATTTTGGCGAATTATTAATCTATATTAAAAATAAATATCTATATAAATATATAAGCAATATCTCGCCCCTTTTTACTACTTATATAAAATTAAAAACATATATATACTCTCAAAATCAATTAAATTATTAGATTGCTCGGAAATCAAATCAAAATTTTTGAAATAGTAGTTTGTGTACATTGAAAAAATTTTGATGCAGATTGACAACGCAAGATGATGATTTAATTGATTTTAGTTAGCTACAATAACCATAGAATGACGAATAACTCTATTACCAATCATATAGCCTTTTCTGTATTCTTGTACTATTTCTTTCTCTCCTTTGGTTTCGTCTTGTACGCTACTTACAGCCTCATGAATTTCTGGATCAAAAGTTTTTCCTACCGCCTCAATTTCAGTCACTCCTTTTGAGGTTAACACATCTTTAAATTGTTTTAATACAAGTTCTATACCTTTTTTATATTCTTCATCTTGTGTCTCAGCTTCTACTGCCTTTTCTAGATTATCTATCACAGGCAAAAAACTTGAAACTATATCTGCAATTAAAGAATTATATAAGCCTTCTCTTTCCTTACTGCTTCTCTTTTTATAGTTATCAAACTCTGCTGCAACTCTTTTTAATCTATCTTCTGTCTCATCAATTTGAACCTTTTGACTTTCTATTTGCTTTTTTAATTCTATTATTTCATCTGCTTTACTATTTTTCTCTTTTTTTTCAGCATCTTGCATCTTATTTTCCTCATTTTCCATCTTTTAGTTATCATCCTTTCTCTTTTTGCGCAATTGGAGACGGGCTTATTTTGCGCATTAAAAATTTTCAAATTTTCTATTTTTCAATACTAACTTTTATTTTGATTTCTATGCGCAAAATAAGCCCGTCCCCAATTGCGCATTTTATTCTCCATTAAGCTTTTTACTAATATATTTCATTACAGATATAACTTTTGAATAGTCCATTCTAGTTGGTCCGATAATACCTATTGTTCCTAAATCTTTATTTTTATACCTATGTTTAAATGTAACTATACTAAAGTCTTTTAGTTTTTCATTTTCGTTTTCACTACCTATATATACATTTATGTCATTTGCAAATCCTGTATTAAGTAGATCAGTTACAATTTCTTTTTGGTCTATTACGTTTATAAAGTTTCTTGCTACTTCTAAACTTTTAAACTCTGGTAAGTCAAATGCCTTGTTTGCACCTTCTAAATATATTTTTTCTTCTTCGTTTATTACTTTGTTAAGTTGAGCCATAATTGGCTTTATAACTTCTAAACTGTAGTTCATATGTGAAAATATATATTCTTCTAAAGGTTTATCTATTTCATCAAGTGGTTTTCCTTTTAGTTTATTATTGAATATGAAATTTAATGTTTCTACTTGCTCATCTGTAATATCTTGTGTGAATTTTATAATAGTTTCTTTTATAATGCCTGAATCTGTCAAAATAACGGCCATAAGCATTCTTGTTCCTAAAAGCACAAATTTAATTTCTTCTATGTTTTGCATCTCTGTTCTTGGTCCTATTGCAAGTGAAGTATAATGCGTAACTTCTGATATTGTACTTGTTGCAATTTTAGTTAAATCTTCTATTTCACTTACTTTTTCCGTTAGTTTAGACTGAATGTATTTTATTTCTGCAAGGCTTATGTTTTTATCATTCATTAATTCATCAACATATAATCTATATCCTTTTGCTGATGGCACTCTACCACTGGATGTATGTGGTTTTTCTATATACCCTACTTTTTCTAGGTCTGCCATTTCGTTTCTAATTGTTGCACTACTTAAGTCTAAACCATATTTCTTTACTATGCTTCCAGAACTTACTGGCTCTGCTGTATTTATGTATTCTTCGACTATTGCTTGTAAAATTTTCTTTTTTCTATTATCCAATTTTGCACCTTCTTTTAGCAATTGTTTTAGTGGACTGCTAAACTTTATATATATTATATCCAAAATTAGCAATTGTCAATACTTATTGCTAATTTTCTTTGTGAATTTTGTGTGAAAACTAGGATTTTAAAATATTGATTATATTCTATTTAGAGTAAGATTTATCCTTGCTTATTTTTATTTAGATATAAAAGTAAACTTTAGCCTTAATATACATACATATTAGTTTTTTCTAAGTCTTTTATTCTATTTCAAATGAAATTTCCAGAAACTTAAAGTTTTTTCAATTTTTTTAGAAAAACTATTGACAACTATATAGAAATAGTTTATACTTGTAAGTGCGTTAGAGATGCGCCCTTAGCTCAGTTGGTTAGAGCAACCGGCTCATAACCGGTAGGTCCAAGGTTCGAATCCTTGAGGGCGCACCATTTTTATTAAATAGAGTTTTTCTATTTAGTAAATTTATATTTTGGGTAGGTGGCCGAGTGGCTAAAGGCGGCAGACTGTAAATCTGTTCTCATTTGAGTACGATGGTTCGAATCCATCCCTGCCCACCAAAAATAGAGTATTTTTACAATACTCTATTTTTATTTTAAATAACGTCAAATGCCTCTATATCTGTATAAAATCTTGCCACGTATTACTAACAGATACTTGTTAGATTTTTTTTAAATACTATTTGACAAATGATAAATATGTGCTATAATAAAAATAGAAATAAGAGGCCACAAAAGTGGTCGCCATAGAGTTATATTTTTAATACACACTCTAATCGCGAAGCAGAGTGTGTATTTGTTTTTATTGTTTACTTAATATATGTACAAGTACAGCTATTAAGGCAATAGTAATGATAGTTACTGATACAAGACCAGCAAAAAGCAATATAATTAACTGTAATAATAAATCTACCATATACATCACCTCCTTTGTGGAGGCGACACACTTCTGCTTTCTCCTATTTCTGTATAAAATTATACAGAGTATTTAAGCATAAGTCAGAAAAAGTGTAGAATTCCAATGCAAAGTGTAGGCAATTTGCAATATTATGTAAAATGTGTTATACTATAAGTGATGAACAGTTTTACCCCCGTTTCATCAGTAACAGATAAACCACATAGAACGCGTTATTACGCAAGGAGGAAAAAATTATGGCAAAATACGAAAACGAAGGATACTGTCCGTGTATATGGGTTGACCTTTCTAGCGATAGTCGCTTGTCTGGTCTGTGGAGTTTGATTGGCCCTAGCGTAGTGTATGAAAAGGAAGATGCAATAAAATGTACTCCTGACATCGCTACTTGCGACAGGATTTTTGGCATCGATCTTATCGCTTACGATGTGCTTTCAGCCATCGTTAAGAAGAATGTGAATGCTGATAAAATTCTGGTGCATCAGCTTCACAATGGTTCTTGTACTACGCAACAAACCTCTGACATCCAGAAAACCTTGGCTGAGGCAACCAATCCGCAGTTGATTGCACATGCGGGAAGCAACTTCATTGTTATCATTGCTGATGCTCCTTATGGCATTGATGTTTGGGTCTGGGATCTCACAATATGTTTCTAAGCCGTAATTAAAAAAACGAATTGTTTTCTGCACTCGAAATGAGTGCAGTTTTTTTGAACAATTCAATTATACTACTTGAATCACTTTTTTCTATTTTTTTGCTTCACATCGTTAATATATATACAATTGTTTTTGCTTTGCAATGGGAACATTTTTGTTCTCTTACAGGTAATTCGATATGAATTTTAACAAAATTTTTTTGTATTTAACTTTTTTTATGATTACCTCTTATAGAATTTACTTTTTCAATTGACGTTATAAAGTGTTAAAAAAACAAATTCTTAAAAATTTGCTTTCTTATGTATAATTTTGTATAATATAAGTATGTAACTATTATAAAATTCATAATCAATTGAAGGAGGCATTTTATGTTACAAAAATTCTTTGTATTTTTGATCAGTTGCATTATCTTAATGATTGCTTTTATAATCATTAAGATAGTCGTTCCAATGTGGCGTTTTTGGGTGGTATCAGATGTGGTAATCGAATTATATGCTATCTTTAAGGAATGTTTGAAAATGGAGTTCTCAAAAAAAGAAATTGAGATAGCATATGGCAAGTATTGCCTGAAATTTACCAATGTTTATGAAGCTAGTCTCGAATTCGAAAATCTAATTCATGAAGCATTTGAATACTATGATAACCTAGGATGTATCGTAAATGATACTTTTAAAGCTCAGAAAAATAAGCTAGTTCGGATATCTTCCGAAGTAAGAACTTTAAAATCAAAGAATTTAGAAGATTGGAGACAATGTCTCCAATTTTTATTTAATATTTTTAGAGTTCGTTCCTAAGGAAGATACATCACATTATAAAAATTTTAGATTTTTTACCAGACCTTTTATTCAATATGCATAATATTAATGTACCAATTTGCGAACAGTGAAAAAAGCTGGTATCGAAAAATGTTTAGATACATCCTTAACACTATGATGTTCTTCTATACATGGTTTTATGACTTCTAATTTAAATTTATTAGAATATTTACTCATAAAAAATCCCCATCCAAATGTCAACTTTCTTGTCTAACATTTTTTGTACACTTCATATAAATTTTTATCTTTTTGTATATTTTTCATTTTTTTGAGTATACTACTACTAAAGTTAGATGAAAGGAATGAATTATATATGAGAGTACTTGATAAAATTGCATTAGCTTTAGTTATAATAGGTGCTATAAATTGGGGGCTAATAGGAATTTTTAACTTTAATCTAGTTGATACAATTTTTGGAGCAATGTCTATAATTAGCAGAATAATTTATATCTTGGTAGGCATATCTGGTTTATGGTGTATAAAGACATTATTCTCTAATAATGATTAGTTTTATGTAATTATATTTTAAATAGCATGTGTTATATATGCATTACTTTAGAAGAACACAAAGCCGAGTAAATTTCGATTTGTGTTTTTATGCTTTTATACTAGTTGTGTCATACTTCTATATTTAAACTTTATTTCTATATTACAATATTTTTTACACCATATGCTTTTATAAAATTCTACAATTCTTAGTACATAAGTTTATATTTATTCTACTGGTTAAGTATATAATAAATAAAATTAACCGCAAAATTATTTTTAATATAATAAGTAGTATTGCTCCTGGCACTCCCAATAACCCAACTAATATTGAGGTAATCATATTTAAACCAATATGAAAATTAAAGCTTGAACCTATTATATTTATAATAGAAATTAGTATTCCACCTAATACAGAATTAAAAATAAGTCTTACTATATTTTTTAATGGCCAAATAAATATCTTGCCAAATATTAATATAAAAATGATACATGCAACAAATGTTATAACACTATTAAAGTCCAAACAAAATCACCTCTTCTTAATAATTACTATGATTTTATTTGGACAAATATGCTTTACTCGGCCTTATTTTTTCTTAAATAAATCTCATTTATCATGTCTAAGGCTATTCCCTTTTTTTGCGCTTTCTTCATAAGATAATCTAATTTTGTTTGATTTGCCTTTATTTGATATGCGTAATAATCTATAAGGCCTTCTTCTGCAAACTCAAAATTTTTGTGTGCTGAGTTTAGATCATTTTTTGTTTTTATTATGCTTACAATGAGTTCTAAATTTTTTTCTTCTTCGGACTTGTCCTCTATTTTTGTTTCTCTAACATATTCTTCATATGACATATTTTCCCCCCCATTAATTACCATTATATGCAATTTTTAGCAAATTATTCATATTAGTTTCGTTTTTTATTGTCCCCCTATATCATTTTTATACAAAAATGAAAAACAAAATTATTCCAATTGATTGTATAACAAATAAATTCATTAAATTAGAAAATAGCAAATTACTAGTCGCTTCCACTATGCCTTCATGTGATTCTTTATCTTTATAATGTTTTTGAGCTTCTATAAATGTTATAAACTCTGGTATACTTGTAATTACTCCTAAAAGAATTCCCATAACATATTCTGGCACATTTAGGTTAATACATAAAATCTCCAAAGTTTCTCCAAGTAAATTGCCTATAAGATATAGTAAAAATACAACAATGACAAGTGTTATAATGTTAAGTACTTTAGAAATATTTGTATTTTCTATATTCTGGTCTAATTCTTCATGTTTTAGATAAACTTTATGTGCATTCTTACTAATCTTATTAAATATAAAAAATAATATGATAAATGTAACCACCAGCCATAAACTACTTTCTATATTTAATACAGTTATTCCTATCGGAATTAAAATGGTAAAAATAACTAATATAAGGTCTGTTTTTATGGCTACATTTTTTAATTTGTTTTGATTTTTATTTAAAAAAACTGATACTAAATATTGGATTAAATTTATTATATTTGAACTTATTATATTAAATATACTAGTTCCTATAAGGCCTGTTAAGCTAGAGAAAGAAACTGTTAGAAGTTCTGGTACAGATGTTGCAATTCCCGCAATATTTCCTACAGTCTTTGGCTTTAAATTAAGTATTTTAGCTAAATTCCTAATAAGTTTTACTAATGCATATTTTGATGTTACGACAATGATTATCGAATAAACAAATAACTTTATGAATTCTATTAACATCTATTTTCTCCTGTTTGCTTTATTTTAAATTTATTTTACCACTAATTGTTAATATTATACTTTCTTATTTAAATAGTAAGAAAATTGGACGTTAACGAAATCGAAGATTTTGACTATACAATAATAAAAAAGTAGGCTACCCTGTTAAGATAAAACCTACTTTTTAGCTACTTTAATAAATTGCTAATAATTAACATGCTATTTTAGCATATTAGATTGAAAAATGCTAATTAAATTTGTATGTAAATTTTATTGTTTCATTTTCTTCTTTCTCTTGAATAATACATCCAAGAGATGTGAATATCTTGCCTCCATGGCGCCCACATTTTTTAGTAAATTCTTCTAGACTCTTCCTTACAACTCTTTCATTTTTACATAATGCTAATAATATAACTGTTGCATAAAAGTCTCCATTTGTGCTGGATATTTTTGCCTCAAATATATAACCATTATATGCCGACATAAGAAATTTGACATCGTTTATTTCTAATCCGCCTTCCTTTTCATCTAAAATTGGGATTATTTTTTTAAGTTTAATTCTTTTGCTAAAATCGGCTATAATATTATCAAGCCAATCCTCGATTTTCTTTACTAAATCCTTTTCAATTTCAAAGTCTTCTTCTTCTAATTTGATTATACATTCACGATAAGACATAACAATAGTATACTGGTATTTTTGAAACAAAAATTCAAAAAATTCTGTATAATATCTTAGCAGTTTACTCCAACTACCACCTAACGCACAATAGAAAAATACTTCCTTCAATCTTTCAAAATCTGAAAGGCTTTCATTTGATGATATACCAACATACAATTTTTTCTTATCATCTTCAAAAGTATATTCTATAGTAGTTAGATAGTTTCCATTTACCCGAATTTCCCAAAATCGGTTGTTTCTTAATTCACTACATACAAAATCTACATTACTCATAAAGCATTCTCCTTTTCCTTTTTTATTTGGCACTTAGCCATATGGTTATTTTAATTAAGGTTTTACATAATTTTTCAACTTTTTCTTGATATTTTTTAAAATTGGTGGTACAATATTACCAGTTGTTATATAAGCGTTTGATAAAAGAATAGTAATAAAATTAATTTTATATAGAGAGACTATGTTTGGTGGAAATAGTTTAAAATATTTTATGAATCTACTTTTAGAGCTTTTTATGAAAATAAAACCGAGTTATACCAGGTTATAGGTATTTAGAGTTGTCAATATATTTGAATAATTAAGGTGGCACCGCGAAGAAATATCGCCCTTATGTTTTTACATAAGGGCTTTTTGTTAGTTTTTTATTTTATTATATATAGGAGGTTTTTTATGATAGATATTAAATTTTTAAGGGAAAATCCAGATGCAGTCAAGGAAAACATCAAGAAGAAATTTCAAAATCATAAACTTGTTTTAGTTGATGAAGTAATTGAACTTGACAAGAAAAACAGAGAAGCAAAGTTAAAAGGCGATGAACTTAGGAGCCAAAGGAATTCTCTAAGTTCTGAAATTGGAAATCTTATGAGAAATGGAAAAAAAGATGAAGCAGAGGAAATAAAAATTAAAGTTCAAGAGATTAATAAAGCACTTGAGGAAAATGAAAAATTGGAAACAGAATACGCAAATCAAATTAATGAAAGAATGATGAAGATTCCAAACATGATACATGAGTCTGTTCCAATTGGTGAAGATGATAGTAAAAATGTTGAAATTAAAAAGTTTGGTGAGCCTTTTGTACCAGCTTATGAAATCCCATATCATGCAGATATAATGGAAAGTTTTAATGGCCTTGATTTAGATTCTGCTAGAAGGGTAGCTGGAAATGGTTTTTACTATTTAATGGGAGATATAGCAAGGCTTCATTCTGCAATTTTATCATATGCTAGAGACTTCATGATAAACAAAGGATTTACTTATTGTATACCACCATACATGATACGTAGTGATGTTGTTACAGGTGTTATGAGTTTTGAAGAAATGGATGCTATGATGTATAAAATAGAAGGTGAAGATTTATATTTAATTGGTACAAGTGAGCATTCTATGATTGGTAAATTTAAAGGACAAATATTGCAAAAAGCTAATATGCCATATACCATGACATCATACTCTCCATGTTTTAGAAAAGAAAAAGGTGCACATGGTATAGAAGAACGTGGTGTTTACCGTATACATCAATTTGAAAAACAAGAAATGATAGTTGTGTGTGAACCAGAAGACAGTTGGAAATGGTATGATAAGCTATGGTCTTATACAGTTGAATTATTTAGGAGTATGGACATTCCAGTTCGTACACTTGAATGCTGTAGTGGAGATTTGGCAGATTTAAAGGCTAAAAGCTGTGACGTAGAAGCTTGGAGTCCAAGACAGAAAAAATATTTTGAAGTAGGAAGTTGTTCTAACTTAACAGATGCTCAAGCAAGACGTTTAGGAATTAGAATTAAAGGAGAAAAAGGTAACTATTATGCACATACTTTAAACAATACTGTGGTTGCCCCACCTCGTATGCTTATTGCATTTTTGGAAAACAACTATAATGAAGACGGAAGTATAAATATACCAGAAGTACTTCGTCCATATATGGGTGGCACAGAAAAATTAGTACACTAAAAAGGAGAAAAATATGATAATAAAAAATCCAGAATTCAAAATATCTGCGGTAAGCCCCAAACAATACCCTGATGATAATCTTCCACAAATAGTATTAGTTGGAAAATCTAATGTAGGAAAATCTTCCTTTATTAATACTATGGTAAACAGAAAAAGGCTTGCAAGAACAAGCAGTGAACCTGGTAAGACAAGACAAATTAACTTTTATAATATGGATAATAAGTTTTATTTTGTCGATTTACCAGGGTATGGATATAGCAAAATGTCTAAAAAAGAACAAGTTAAAGTCGGTAATTTTATTGAGGAATACTTATCAAAAAGCAAAAATATTGCACTAATTATATTTTTAATTGATATAAGACATTCACCAACTGAAAATGATAGATTAATGTATCGTTATGTTATAGACAGTGAGAGACCATGTATTATAATTGCAAGTAAAGCTGATAAGATTGCTGTTACTAAGGTAGATGATAGGGTGCAAAATTTACAAAATGAGCTTAATCCTCTACATGATTTAAAATTTCTTCCTTTTTCAGCTGAAAGAAAGATTTATTCTGACAATGTTTGGAAAGAAATAGAAAGAAAATTACCAATTTAATTGATTCTTTCTATATTTTATGGTATAATAGTAGTTACCACGTTATTTCGTGAGTAATATTATATTATGGGAGGAATTTTATATGATCAGAAAGCCATCTTATTTGTACTCTTTTTCAACAGAAGGAGAAGCAGCAGAATTTTTAAACCTTGCAAATAAGCAGTTTACTGCTTCATTTGCTCAACATCCTCTAGTAAATAATAAACCTAATTTATTGCGGGTTTTAGTTACTGGATCAGGAAGCATAACTCACGATATAGCGCTAAAAGATTATCTTGATGCGCGGGCTTCTGAGCTAAATGGAGTATCTTTCTAAAAAGTAGTATTTTTTAGATTTTGATACCCTTCCACAAAGAGAAGCTACATCAAACACATGAACTAATGTACTGATGTAGCTTCTTTTAATTTACTTTTCTCCCTTTTCTATTTTTTTAGTTATCATTTTTAGGGCTTTTGGTCTTTCTACCATAATAACATGTCCGCATCCCAAGCATTTTAACTTAAAATCTACTCCTACTCTGGTTATCTCCCATAATTTGCTTCCACAAGGGTGCTGTTTTTTAGTTTTTACGATGTCTCCTATGTTGTATTCCATAACATTCCCCCCTTTATTTGCTATATTAATTTATCTTTATTAATACTTAGCAAATAATTTATTTAAATATATAATCTTTTTAAACTTGTTTCTTTTCTCTTACTCTATCTAATTGCTTTATTTAAACGATTTACCACACTATCTTTTCCTAATACTTCCATAATTTCATACATATCTGGTGTATTTTGTCTTCCTGTTAAAGATACTCTTAAAACAGTGCTTACATCTCCAACATGTGCAGGCCATTTTTCTGGATTAGCCTTAAATTCCTTCACTTCTCTTGCATATCCACATTCTTCTGATAAATCCTTTATCTTATTAAACCAAGTCTCCTTATCATCATTTATGTCAAAATACTTATCTATATATAATTTTAATATCTTGTTTATTTCTTCTTTATCAGATATTTTAGCATATTCATATGTATTATCTCCATTTAAAAATTTATCATCATACATATATACAATTGAATTTTTTACATCTGACCATTTAGCAATATCTTTTCTAGGCTTTTTATTCCCTCTTTCAATTCCAAATATTCTTAATGAATACTCTTTGTTTTCAAGCATTTCTGCTAATTCGCCATCGTATTCTTTTGCCCATTCTAAAGATTTTTCGTATACTTCTTCTTTAGTCATTTTTGATATAACTGTTTTTCCAATATCAAGTAACTTAACCATGTCAAATAGAGCTCCACTTACACTCATTTTGTTTATATTAAATTCAAATTCATCCATACTTTTTTCTGGGTTTGCTCTTCTCCAATTTTCAAATGTAGAATTAGCAATATTTAATAAATACTCTTTCACTGCATCTGATGGTATTCCCTCTTCTTTATAATATGACACAGCTGCTTCTGGGTCTTTTCTTTTACTTAATTTACGTTTATTTCCATTATCATTCTTCATAATTGGCGCAATATGTGCATACTTAGGAGCCTTAAATCCTAATTCATGAAATAATTGTAAGTGTAGTGGTACTGATGATAGCCACTCATCACTACGAATAACCAAAGTTGTTCTCATTAAATGGTCATCTACTGCATGCGCAAAATGATATGTTGGAAGACCGTCAGCCTTTATTATTACTATATCTTGATCATTTTCTGGAAAATCTACATTTCCTTTTATTACATCATGATGTTTAATTTTTCTATCTTCTCTTCCTGGTGATTTGAAACGAATTATATATTTTTCACCATTTTTTATTTTCTCTGCCGCTTCTTCTACAGTTAAATTTCTACATTTTGCCCAAACACCATAATATCCTGGTCTTATCTTTGCTGCTTCTTGCTTCTTTCTAATTTCTTCTCCTTCTTCTGGAGTACAAAAACATGGATATGCTTTCCCTTGTTTAATTAAATATTTAGCATATGCCTCATATATATCCTTTCTTAAAGATTGTTTATATGGTCCATAATTTCCTATTTCTTCTGTATCTGATATCATTCCCTCATCTGGTGCCATATCAAAATCTTTTAATGAATTTACAATTCCTGTAACACCATTTTCTACTTCTCTTTTTTGATCTGTGTCCTCTACTCTTAAGAAAAATACGCCATCCGTTTTCTTTGCCATCTCTCTTGCAACTAAAGCTTGATACAATCCTCCTATATGAACAAATCCTGTTGGACTTGGAGCAAATCTTGTTACTACTGCTCCTTCTTTTAAATTTCTCTCAGGATATTTTTCCTCATAATATGAAATTTCCTTTGCATTTGGAAATATTAAATCTGCTAAATCTTTATAATCCATTTGTTTTACCTCTCTTTAATAAAAATCTTTATATATTATACTCTATTTTTGAGCGATTTACAAGACAGTACCAATAATAAAGTTAATTAGTGTTACAAGATGTTACAATTCACAGCCAGTTTTTTTAGCATAGTCAGAATTAATATATTAAAAATATTGTTTCAAATATGTCTGTCAAGCTGATTTTCGGACTAATTCTAAAGAAATTTTTGCGGCGCCCTCACGGCACAGCGCGAGATTCCCTACAGAAATTTCTTAAGAATTAGTATTCTCAAATCACATTCCATTCCATATTTTCACAAATTTTGAATATATTAATTCTGACTTTATACAAAAACTTTATTATGCTGTGAATTGTAACTTCCGAATAATGATTTGACATTATTTTATAGTTAAAAGACTAAAGATTTTTCTCTCTAGTCTTTTAATTACTTATTTTATTACTATTTTTTGTCCTGCATAAATTAAATCAGGATTAGAAATATTATTATCCTTTGCAATTTTATCTGCTGTAGTATTATATTTTTTTGCAATTTCTGAAAGTGTGTCTCCATCTTTTATAGTATATGTCTTTTCTGAGCTTGCTCCTAAAATTCCATTTACCTTATTTTGAACTGTATCGTAATTGTATCCTGCTTCTTCTAGTTTCTTTTTTCTCTCTTCACCGTTTCCATATTTTCCTGCTATTACATCATTTGCAATTTCGGTAATTGAGGAATCACCATTTTTAGAGAAAATTTCATTTACTCTATCTTGTACTGCATCATAGTTATATCCTGCATCTTCTAATTTTTTCTTCCTATCTTCTCCGTTTCCCCATTTGCCTTCCATTACTTCATTAGCTAGTTCGTCTACTGATTTTTTATCCGTATCAGAGTCTTCCTCTATATTTCCATAATAATAATTCATATCCACATTCCCTGCGATACCACTTACTTTTCCATCTGATGAATATTGCCAAATTAAATATTTTCCATCATACTGACATTCTTTATAATATTGTGCTACCCAAATAGGATATTTTTTCTGAACAGAACTTTCAATTTTATTTTCAAACCAGTTTAAATTTGCATAAATTCCTGCCTCATATCCATTTGCTTTTACTGTAGAGCAATATTTTTCTATAATATCTGCAAGCTCCTTTTTAGTTAATTTTCCAGAGGTGTTATTATCTTCTATGTCATACCACACACCCATTGCTAGATTACGCCCTTTTATTATTCTTAATGTGTGTTCTGCTTCTGATTTGGCTTTTTCTATACTATCTGCATATGAAAACAAATATACTCCATATGGAATACCTAAATTTTCACATTCCTTTATATTTCTTTCAATATATTTATCGTCTTGTGATTCTACATCCATTCCAAATCCCAATCTTAAAATTGCAAAGTCGACTTCTTTTTTTACTTTACTCCAATCTATTTCTCCTTGAAATTCACTTACGTCTATTCCCTTTATTGCCATTTTCTTCACCTATCTTTCTTAAATTTTTATTATTAAATTGCTACTTTATATCTTATAATGTATATTATTTTAAAATCTAAGTTCTTATTCCTCTTTTTTAGTTTTATTATAATTATTATTTGATATTTTTAAGACTACACCTAAAAATGTATCTACTGCCATTACTGTTGCACTAATTGCTTCACTATATGGCAATCCCCATATACCGGCTAAAGTTGTATATAGTGTAGCGGCAGCTGGTAAAAATATTAAGGCTATCCACTTTAATATATCATAAACCTTATTGGACATATTTTTTCCCCCTTTATGGTTTATAACCATTATTCATTTTTTAATTAATATCCAATTTCATATAAGATTTGTTTAATATATTATATGCAAAGTTACTTATCTTGTTTATCTCTCTTAGAATAACTCTGTATCTTTATCGCTTAATCTTACTGATATAGTCTTAAGCTTAAACTCCTTTTTTATATTATTATTTTCAAAAGTTGTGATATTATACTCGTAGCATACAATAAGAAAGGCAATAGCAATTATAGCTTTTATCTAATAGCAATTTCCGAGAAATTTCCTATTAAATATATAATACCAAGACTGCAAAGTCTTGGTATTACTGTGTTCTACTACACTTCCATAATAATTGGTAAGATCATTGGGTTACGTTTAGTTCTTTGGAATATATAATCTCTTAAATCATCTTTTAAAGTTGATTTAATTGTAGACCAATCACGTACTCCATCTTCTTCAAATGTTCTAACCTCTTGTTTAATTACTCTTTTTACATCATCCATAAGAGTTTCTGATTCCCTTACATATACAAAACCTCTTGAAACAACATCTGGTCCAGACACAATTTCTCCTGTGCTTCCATCCATTGTCATTACAATAACTATTAACCCATCTTGTGATAGATGTTGTCTATCGCGAAGAACTATATTTCCAACGTCTCCTACTCCTAATCCATCTACTAATATTTTTCCAGATGGAACGGCAGTAGTTATTTTTGCTTCTTTTTTATTTAGTTCTAGTGTTTTACCATTTTCTAATATGAATATGTTTTCTGGTGCAATTCCCATTTCTTTTGCAGTCTCTGCATGAGCTCTAAGTTGTCTATACTCGCCATGAACTGGTATAAAGAATTTAGGTTTTGCAAGTCTTATAATTAATTTTTGCTCTTCTTGACAAGCGTGCCCAGAAACGTGTACATTTTCTAATGCGCTATATATAACCTCTGCACCAATTTGCATTAAATCGTTTATAACATTTGATACTAATTTTTCGTTACCTGGAATAGGTGTTGCAGAAATTATAACCATATCATTTGGTGTAATTACTACTTTTTTGTGTTCTCCTGCTGCCATTCTTGTTAAAGCAGACATAGTTTCGCCTTGACTTCCTGTAGTTATAATTACTAATTGGTCATCTGTATAATTTTTTATCATATCTATATCTATAAACATATTTTCTGGCGCATCTATATATCCAATTTCTCTTGCAGTCTCTATCATATTAATCATACTTCTTCCACAAACTGCAATTTTTCTTCCATATTTCTTAGCAGAATTCACAATTTGCTGAACTCTGTGCACATTTGATGCAAATGTTGCTACTACAATTCTTTTACTATTATTTTGAAATAATCTATCAAATACGTCTCCAATAGTTTTTTCGCTCATAGTGTAGCCTTTTCTTTCAGAGTTTGTACTATCTGCCATTAATGCCAATATTCCTTTATTTCCAAGCTCTGCAATTCTGCCTAAATCCATTACTTGATCATCAATTGGTGTAAAATCTACTTTAAAGTCTCCAGTATGAAGCACAACTCCTACTGGTGTGTGTATTGCAAGCATTACTGAGTCTGGTATACTGTGGTTGCTTCTAATAAATTCTACCTTCATACTTCCAAAATTAATTGTTTGGCCTTGTTCTACTGTAACTAATTTTGTAGAAGCAAGCAATTTATGTTCTTCTAATTTATTTTTTATAAGACCAACTGTTAATTTTGTTGCATAAATTGGTATATTTATTTGTTTTAGCACATATGGAATAGCTCCTATATGGTCTTCATGTCCATGTGTTACAACCATTCCTCTTATTTTATCTTTATTTTTTTCCAAATATGTTACATCTGGTATTACTAGGTCTACACCTAGCATGTCATCTTCTGGGAACTCTAGCCCACAATCTACTAAAACTATATCACTACCATATTCAAATACTGTAATGTTCTTTCCAATCTCATCAAGTCCACCTAATGGAATTATTTTTAAATTATCTTTTTTAAATTCAAATTTTGAAGCATTTTTTTTTCTATTTTCGTATTCTCTTTTTATTTTACTATTTTGGTTCTTCTTTGGCTCCTTTTTATTCTTATGTTCTTCTTGCTTTTTGTTCGTAT
>CALXND010000004.1 GCA_944389655.1 uncultured Clostridia bacterium
ATAAAACAAATTGCAAAAGAGTTCTTAAAGATGGAAAAGCCAAATAAAATGATATTAGAAAAGTTAATTGAACGAATAGAATTTGATAAAGAAAAAAATATAAAAATCAAATTTACATTTCAAAATTATCCTAATGTTAGGATAAAATAAAAATATTAGGAAGCGGTTAATCAATCGCTAAAAATTAGACATTAAGAAATTAGGAAATCATACAGCAGATCATATACCAATGCCAGAGTCATCAAATGAAGAAATAAAAGAAGATGTAATGGAACTTCATACTGCAATGTATGATAAATTCGAATACGAAATGAAATATATACGTCCACCAAAAGGAGAATACAGCGAAAGAACTGTAGCATATACAAACACACTAGGTTATAAAACCGTAATGTGGTCATTTGCATATGATGATTGGGACGAAAATAAGCAAGGAAGAGAAGAATATGGCAAAAAGAAAATATTAGACAATGTACATAATGGTGCAGTAATGCTATTACATAGCACATCAAAAGATAATAGTAACATCTTAGACTACTGTATTAAAGAAATAAAAAATATGGGATATGAATTTAAGTCTTTAGATGAATTTGAAAATTAATTGTTTGGCAAAGAATTGCGTTTTAGTGTTGGATAAAACTATCGCAAATAGTAAAATATTAAAATAAAGAGGAACGTGATGTAAGTGAGAAGAAAAGCAAGAAAGTTAGATGAAATTTTAGAAATTCCAGTGGAACTGAGTACAAATAATCCTAAAATAACTATTATTGGATTTGAAAGAGTATTAATTGAAAATTATAAAGGAATTTTAGAATATCAAGAATATTTTATAAGACTTAATACATACATTGGCATTATAAATATAAATGGTTTTAATCTAAACCTAGAAGAAATGACATCGGATGACCTGCTTATTACAGGTAAAATTGAAAGTATAGACTTTGAAGATTTATCCGAAGAAGATGACGCAGAAAATTTAAAGTAGTAAAAATCAATGGGGAGGAAAAAGCTTGAATTCCAATAAATTACTGCAATACATAGAAGGGTATGTAAATATAGTAGTAGAGGGCTATTATATAGAAAGATTTATAAATATTTGTTCAAATAAGCAAATTGACTTATGGAATTTAAAAAGAATAGATTCCATTACAATAAATGCAAGCATTAAAATTAGTGAATTTAAGAAATTAAAACAAATATGTAAAAAAACAAAGTGCAAAGTCAAAATAAAAAATAAAAAAGGACTACCATTTATTGTACGTAAATACAAAAAAAGAAAAGTATTTATAGGTTTTCTTCTTTTAATAATAATTGTTATAATCAGTTTATCGAATTTTGTTTGGAATATAGACGTAGAGGGAACTACAAGCATAAATCCTCAAGAAATAATAAATATAGCTAAGGAAGAAGGACTAGATATAGGAAAGCTAAAAGGAAGCATTGACACAAAAAAGGTAATAAATCAGATTAGACTAAAGAGAGATGATGTTGCGTGGGCTGGAATCGAAATAAAAGGTACAAATGTGAAAATAAAAATTGCAGAAGCAGATAAAAAGCCAGAAATAATTGACGAAAGTGAGTTTTGTAACATAGTAGCAGACAAAGATGGAATAATATCAAAGGTAAGTGCAAGAAATGGAACGCCATTAGTAAAACAAGGAGATGTTGTAAAGAAGGGAGATATTATAATTGCTGGATGGCTCGAAGGTAAATATACAGATAAACAATATGTTCATTCTCAAGGAGAAGTCACAGCAAAAGTTTACTATACTAGTACACAAAATGTAGAATTAAAAGAAGTACAAAAAATAGAAACAGGGAATATAGACAAATCGTATGCAATAAAAGTAAATAATTTTCAAATAAATTTGCCTAAAACTCTTCCAAAATTCCAAAAATATGATACAATAGAGACGAATAAAAAGTTAAAACTATTTTCGGATTTCTATTTGCCAATAGAAATAGTAGAAAAAGAATATAAAGAATATGAAGAAACAACAATAATTCATAGTATAGAAGAGGCAAAGCAAATAGGGATAGACAGAGCAGCAGAACAGCTACAAGAGAACTTAAAAGATAAAAAAATAACAAACAAAGAGGTAAAAGTAAAATCAGAACCAAATTCAGTAGAAGTAGAAGTAATATATGAGGTAGAAGAAAAAATTGGAATAGAAGAAAAAATAGTTTTTTAAAACCATACAAAACTACACTTTTATATAATTTAAAAAGTTATATAATCGCTATTGTTCAAATAAATACATCAAAAAAATAACAAATGAAGAGAAAGGATTGATAAAATGGAAGAAAGAAGTTTAAAAATTTACAATTCAGAAAAAACATTTTTCTCTAAGATTACAAACACGATAAGTAGATTATTAATACCAACTAAAATAGGTTTAAATAGTATAATTATTTCTATAAAAAGAAATAATGTATTAAAAGCATATGAAGCACTAAATTCCACTGAAAATGAAGAAAAAAAAGAAGCACTTAACAAAAAAATGGATGATACATATGCATTATACTTAGAATCTATAGATAAGCATATAATGGATTCAATCTATAAAAAAGTAAGAAATGAAACAGCCTCAGAATTTGAAAAAGAAGCATTATCTCAATATTATATGATAACGCACTTAAAAGAAACTGGGTATACAGAATATAAGTATAAAAAACAAATATATTTAATAGGGCTAGATTATCAAACTGTATTAAATGAAAAAAATAAAATGTTAACAAGATACAAAAAGTTTTATAGTAAGCAGACTGAATCATTATATAAAGGTTTATTGAAGCATTACTCTATAAGATTGGCAGATAACTTATCAGATGGAGAGAAACAAGAAATATATGATAAAATATTTAGAACATTAGAAGAATATATTACGAATATATTGCCTATAAAATTTGAAATAGAGCAAAAAGATACATATAAAGAAATATTAGACGAGTTTGATAATTTTGACAGATTTACCGTAGGCAAATTAGATCAAAATGATGTGATAGAAAAAAATATGATTTTACTAGGTTTAAGTAGAAAATTATTTACACATAGTTTACCTTTAGTTGTAGCAGAACAATGCTATATAAAACTTTTAAAAGATGTAAGAAGCCTAATTGTAGATACTAGAATAGTAAGAAAAAAAGAAAAAGCATATTCATTATTAATAAACATAATTGAAGAATACAATGTTAAACTTTTAAGTACAAAAATTTATTGGGAAAAGCCAGAACAAAGAGAGGAATATAAGAAGTTTTGGGATTCATACAAGGATATACTGGAATTAAAAGACAGTAATTATGATGAATATATTAAGCAAAAAGAGATTTTATTTATAAAATCAGACTTGGAAAAAGTATTAACAAACGAAAACAAATACTATAAAATAATTAAGTTCTATAAAAACAAATTAGTAGAATTAGGTGTAATGAGGAAATTATATAATTCTTATTCATCAGAGGGAGAATATACAAAAGTTACAAAGAAAAGAACAAAAGTAGGAAAAAAAGCAGTGTAAATTAGAATAAGGGAATATAGTTATGAAAAAGAATTACGAAATTGTTTATAATAATATAAAAGAAAATGAAGAATATGAAAGTACAATTAAAGAAGTAGTAGAGGAATGTTTCAAAGTAGAGAAATTGAGTAACACTAATTTAATACTTAGCATAACACTAACAAAGCCACATGAAATAAGGAAGCTAAACAAAGAGTTTAGAGGAATTGATAAAGCTACTGATGTACTTTCTTTTCCTATGTTTGAGAAGGAAGAATTAGAACAGTTTTTAGAAGAAAAAAACACAGATGTAAACTTAGATGGAGATATTTTAGGAGATATAGTTATTTCAATCCCAAGGGTAAAAGAGCAAGCAGAAGAATATGGGCATAGCTTTGAAAGAGAGCTTGCATATATGGTAGTACATGGCTTTTACCATTTAATGGGATATGACCATATTGAGGAAGAGGATAAGAAGAAAATGCGAAAAAAAGAGGAACAAGTGCTATCGAATTTAGGAATAAGTAGAGAGCAAGAAGAAGATAATGTATATAGAAAAAGAAAAAAAAGAATAAATGAAGCAGATAAAAATAAAGATGTAGAAGAGACAAAAGTAAAATCTTCTAGCACCAAAAAAATAAAAAAAGATAGCAAAAAAGATGAAAATAAAGTAGTAAATACAGAATTAAATAAAAGTAAAAATGTAAAAGAACCGAAAAATTCAATAGATGAAAAGAAAAAAACTAATAAAAGCAGAAGTGAAGATGTAAGAGCAGAAAACATAGACACGCAAGAACAAGAAGAAAAAGCAATGCAAGAGCAAATTGGTGGTCAAGAAAGAGATACAAAAAACAAAAATTTTACAGATGCATGGAAAAATGCAATAAATGGAATAATATATGCAACTACAACACAGAGAAATGTTAAAATTCAATTAGTTATTGCAGTATTTGTGGTAATAATAAGTTTATTCTTTGACTTAAGCAGAGCTGAATTTTTATGCTTTTTATTTACAATAATTCTAATTCTATTTGCAGAAATGTGTAACACAGCAATAGAAACAGTTGTAGATTTATATGTAGATGTATATCATCCAAAAGCAAAAGTTGCAAAAGATGTTGCAGCAGGAGGAGTAGTAATTACAGCAATAAATGCAATAATAGTTGGGTATTTCTTATTCTTCGATAAAATAAGTGATGTAGGGATAGGATTAATACAAAATATAGCAAATTCACCAGTACATTTAGCATTTACAGCAGTTATAATAGTAGTAATTGCTCTTGTAGCATTAATTGCTATTGCAAGAACAAATAAATATAAAGGAATAAATAAAAGATTTATACCTAGTGGATATGCAGGTCTTGCGTTTGCAGCAAATACAATTATATGGTTAATAACAGATAATATAGTAATAATTACACTATCTTTAGTCCTAGCAATTTTAGTATCAACCAGTAGAATAGAAGCAAAAGCACATAGAACATCAGAAGTAGTATTTAGTGCATGCTTAGGAATAATTTTAATTTTAATAATTTATGGAATCACATCTTGCATTACACCATTGCCAATGGGATAAAAACCATTAAGTAACTGTTACAGGATAATGGTGTTTCTAAAAAGAATTTTAAACTATAATGGTAAAAAACGGGAGGTTAAAATGAGGGGATCAAGAGCTAAAGAGAAAGGTACAAAAGGAACAAAGATATTTGTAATTGTCTTAATATTATTAATAATCGTGGCAGCTGTGCTATTTGCAATGAAAGTATTAGGAGAAAAAAATAATACAGAGGTAGCAAATACAAATGCTACATCAGAAAATCAAACAGCAGTAGAAGAGATAAAACCAGAGCCAAAAACATTATCAGGAACAAAAAGACCTATAGCAGTAATGATAGACAATCATGTAGATGCAATGCCACAAGCAGGACTTTTAGAAGCAGATATCATATATGAAATAATAGTAGAGGGTGGAGAAACTAGACTAATGCTAATCTTACAAGACAAAGATTTGGACAAAATTGGTCCAATAAGAAGTTCTAGACATTATTTTTTAGATTATGCATTAGAAAATGATGCGATATATGTTCACTATGGTTGGAGTCCACAAGCTAAATCAGATATATCTTCTTTAGGAGTAGATAATATAAACGGAATTTACGAAAGTTCTACATCATTTTGGAGAGTTAGTGATAAATATGCACCACATAATGCAGTTACAAGTACAGAAAATATAATGAATATTGCAAATAGAAAAGGATATAGAACAGAAAAGAAAGGCGAAAATGTATTAAACTATGTAGTAGATGAAGTAAATTTGGAGAACGGAAAAACAGCTAATACAGTAACAATACCATATTCAGATTATAACACTGTAAAATATGAATATGATGCAGATAAAAAAGAATATGTACGTTATTCAAGAGGCAAAAAGCAAGTAGATTGGGATTCAGAAAAAACAGTAACAACAAAAAATATTATAATAGAAAAAGCAAAAAATAGTACTTTGAATGATGGTACTAATAAAGGCAGACAAACTTTAGACAATGTAAAAGAGCTTGATGGATACTATATTACAAACGGCAAAGCTATTCCAATAACTTGTACAAAATCGTCTAGAAAGGAAAAGACTGTATACAAAGATTTAGAAGGAAACGAAATTAATGTAAATGATGGAAAAACATTTATACAAATATGCCCAATTAATGCTGATATTGAGTTTGGAGAGTAGGGTAATATGTCGGAATTTGAAAATGAAAAAATAAGTAAACAAATCAAACCTATTGCATAAAAATACAATCTCACATGTATTTGGCTCATATGCTAAAAAGAATAGCGATATAGATATTATAGTAAAAACAAAAGAAGTTGCAGATGGTTTTAAAATTGTATAGGTAAAATTTGTTTTAGAAAAGGCGCTAAAGAAAGAAGTAGAAGTTTAAAAACTTTTGCTTCTTTTGTTTTTGTAATATGCATAAAGAAAGTAAGTATGGATTATCATAAATTGTCGAAAATTCATTGTACAAAATAAATCTATTTGATATAATACAAGCATATAATAAAGAGGATAAAAGTAATAGGTAATATATGTTTTAAAACTTTATTACGTATTCAAGAAAAATTAAAGCTATGAACTATAATAGTAAACGGAAAGGATGTAAGAAATAAAAATGTGTGAATGTATAGAAAATAAAATAAAACAAGAAGTACAAGAAATTATGGCACCATATAAACAAGAAAAAGATAACTTAATTCAAATTCTTAATGAAATACAGGAAAAATACGGATACATTCCAAAAGTAGCACAAATGGAAGTATCTAAATATTTAGGAGTTCCAATGGCAGAAATATATGGAGTAATTACATTTTATGCTAGATTTACTCTAGAACCAAAGGGAAAATATAATATTTCTGTATGTTTAGGAACAGCATGTTTTGTGAAAGGTTCACAAGCCATATTAGATAGATTAAAAGACAGACTAAAACTAGAAGAAGGTAAAACAAGTGAAGACGGAAAATTTTCAATAGATACTACAAGATGTGTAGGAGCATGTGGAATAGCACCTGTATTTACTGTTAATGACGAGGTATATGGTCATGCAACTGTGAAAAAACTGGATGAAGTGTTAGATAGATTGGCGAAAGAAGATGGAGAATATTAAAAACAACTGACAAGGTTACGTATTTAGTAAAAAAGTAAAGGAGGTCTTAAATGAAGACTGTAGAAGAATTAAACAAAATAAGAGCGGAAAAAAGAATAGAATTAGATTTAAGAAAAAACACAAATGCAGACACACGAGAAAAACATATTTTAGTATGTCAAGGGACAGGTTGTACGTCTTCAAAATCACCACAAATACTAGAAAAGTTTAAAAAAATAATTGAAGAAAAAGGAATTAAAAATGTGCGTGTTATAAAAACTGGTTGCTTTGGGCTTTGTGCTAAGGGGCCAATAGTTATAATTCGCCCAGAAGATACGTTCTATGCAATGGTAACACCAGAGGACTGCGAAGAAATTATACAGTCACACATAATAGAAGGAAAAGTAGTAGAAAGATTACTTTGTAAAGATATAGACGGTAAAAAGGTAACAAAATTAGACGACTTAACATTTTATAAAAAACAAAAGAGAATTGCTTTAAAGAATTGTGGTGTTATTAATCCAGAAAATATAGATGAATATATAGCATTTGATGGATATAGAGCTTTAGCACGAGTTTTAGTGGAAATGACCCAAGATGAAGTAATAGATACTATAGATAAATCAGGCCTTAGAGGTAGAGGAGGAGCTGGTTTTCCAACCGGAAAGAAATGGAGAGCTACAAAGGAAGCCAAAGGCAATAAAAAATATGTAGTGTGTAATGCTGATGAGGGTGACCCAGGAGCATTTATGGATAGAAGTATTCTAGAGGGAGACCCTCATAGCGTATTAGAAGCTATGGAGATAGCAGGCTATGCAGTAGGAGCAGAAAAGGGATATATATACGTAAGAGCAGAATATCCAATAGCAGTACATAGACTTGAGATTGCAATAAAACAAGCAAGAGAATATGGAATACTTGGCAAAAACATATTTGGAACAAATTTTAGCTTTGATATAGAAATAAGGCTAGGTGCAGGAGCATTTGTTTGTGGAGAAGAAACCGCATTATTAGAATCAATAGAAGGTAGGCGTGGTCAGCCAAGAGTAAAACCACCATATCCAGCACAAAGTGGATTATGGGGTTGTCCAACATTAATAAATAATGTAGAAACATATGCAAACATAGCACAAATAATATTAAAAGGTTCAGACTGGTACTCATCAATCGGAACCAAAACATCAAAAGGAACAAAAGTATTTGCTCTAGGAGGCAATGTAAATAATGTTGGTTTGGTAGAAGTACCAATGGGAACTACATTACGAGAAATTGTATTTGATATTGGTGGTGGAATACCAAATGGAAGAGAATTTAAAGCTGCACAAACAGGTGGACCATCAGGAGGTTGTATTCCAAAAGAACATTTGGATACGCCAATTGATTATGAGTCATTAAAAGAAATAGGCTCAATGATGGGTTCTGGAGGATTAATAGTAATGGACGATACAAAATGTATGGTTTGTTTGGCAAAATTTTACTTGCAATTTACAGTAAGTGAAAGCTGTGGTAAATGCACACCATGCAGAATTGGTACCAAAAGAATGCTAGAAATCTTAGAAAAACTATGTAGCGGAGAAGGGGACGAATTTGATATTTATAAGCTAGAAAAATTGGCAACAAATATAAAAAAAGCTAGTATCTGTGGACTAGGACAAAGTGCACCAAACCCAGTAATAAGCACAATGAAGTATTTTAGAGAAGAATTTAGACAGCATGCAATAGAAAAAGAATGTAAAGCAATGGAATGTAAAGCATTATCTAGAATAGAAATAGATGAAGAAAAGTGCAAAGCATGTGGATTATGCCAAAGAAATTGTCCTGTAAATGCAATAGAGGGAGAAGGCAGAGAAAAAAGACATATAAATCAAAACAAATGCATTAAGTGCACGACGTGTATTAGGTCTTGTCCATTCCACGCAATTGGCTAGAATTCAAAAAACAAACTGCGTCTTGTGTTGTTAGTTTTTAAACAAAAATCCTTTGGCGTACACCAAGTACGCTTCCGGTATTTTGTTTAAAAACTGCCTAGCAATACTTGTTTCTTTTTTGAATTAGAAAATTTATAAGAAAGGTGATAATGATGAAATATTTTAAAAAATTAATAGGGGATAGACTTTATTTATCTCCAAGAAGTATAGAGGATGCAGAAACATATGTAAAATGGTTAAATGATTTTGATATAACTGATTATACAAATAGATCTGCAATTTTAATGGATATAGAAACAGAAAAGGAATATTTATCAAATAGAAAAGATAATAGTATGGGTTTTGTAATTGTTAGGTCAGAAAATGATGAAATGATTGGCTCTATTGGTTTCGACAAAATAGATTATTTAAATAGAATTGCTACTTTCGGAATAATGATAGGAGAACAAGAAAATAGAGAAAAAGGTTATGGAACAGAGGCTATTAATTTATTATTAGATTATGGTTTTAACTATTTGAACTTAAACAATATTAACTTATATGTTATGGAATTTAATCCAAGGGCTATAGCTTGCTACAAAAAGTGTGGATTTAAAGAAATGGGTAGAATTAGAAAATGTGCTTTTATAAATGGAAAATATTATGATAAATTATATATGGATATTTTAAAAGAAGAGTTTGACGAAATTGGCAAATCTTATATTAGAAATAAGAATATATAGTTTTGCGCAAATGGGGTCAGACCCCATTTGCGCAAAAAGGAGGAAAAGATGGTTAATTTGAAGATAGATGATAAGAATGTTGTGGTGCCAGAAGGTACAACAATATTAGATGCGGCAAAACAAGCAGGAATAGATATTCCAACTTTATGTTTTTTAAAGGATATAAATGAGGTTGGAGACTGTAGAATGTGTATTGTTGAGGTTGAAGGTAGACGTGGATTTGCAACTTCTTGTATTCAAACTGTAGAGGAAGGAATGGTTGTTCATACGCACACCCCAAATGTATTAGAAGCAAGACACACTATATTAGATTTAATTATTTCAAATCATTCAAAAGATTGTTTAACCTGTACACGTTCTGGTAATTGTGAGCTTCAAGATTTAGCAATTAAGTTTAATGTTTTAGATATTGAGTTTAAAGGAGAGCGTACAGAACACAAAATTGATGATAAGTCACCATCTATAGTTAGAGATTTTAATAAATGTATTCTTTGTAGAAGATGTGTAGCAACATGTAAAAATGTGCAAAATATTGGGGCTATTGATTGTATAGAGAGAGGCTTTGAATCATGTATTTCTACAACATATGACCATAGTCTAAATGATGTAAATTGTACATTTTGTGGCCAATGTATAGAGTCTTGTCCAACTGGTGCACTTCATGAAAAAGAGAATATTAATGAGGTTTGGGCAAAACTTAAAGATCCAGATACTTTTGTAGTAGTTCAAACAGCTCCATCTATTAGAGTAGCTTTAGGCGAGGAATTTGGTATGGAGATAGGTACAAATGTTACAGGGAAAATGGTATCTGCTCTAAAAAATTTGGGATTTGATAAAGTATTTGATACTAACACAGGTGCAGATTTTACAATTATGGAAGAAGCTACAGAATTTGTAAAAAGGTTTAAAGAAAATGACAATTTGCCAATGACAACTTCGTGTTGCCCAGGCTGGGTACGTTTTGCAGAAATGGAATATCCAGAAAATCTACCACATTTATCTAGTTGCAAGTCGCCACATCAAATGTTTGGAGCAATTATTAAATCGTATTATGCAGAGAAAAACAATATGGATCCAAGCAAAATTTACGTAGTCTCTGTAATGCCATGTATTGCTAAAAAATATGAAAGACAAAGAGAAGAAATGAAAGTAAATGGCCTATGGGATGTAGACGCAGTTATTACGACTCGTGAACTTTCTAGGATGATAAAACAAGCCAATATTGAGTTTGACAAATTAGAAGATGATACATTTGATAACCCAATGGGAGAGGCTAGCCGGAGCAGGAGCAATATTTGGAGTAACAGGGGGAGTTATGGAAGCGGCTCTTCGTACTGCGTATGAACTAATTACAGGAAAAGAGTTACAGAAGCTAGAATTTGAAGAAGTTAGAGGACAAAAGGGAATAAAAAAAGCTACTGTACAAATAGGGGCAAAAGAAGTAAAAGTAGCAGTAGCTCATGGACTTGGAAACGCAAGAAAGGTAATGGAAGATATAAAAAATGGTACAGCGGACTACAGTTTTGTTGAAGTTATGGCTTGCCCAGGAGGCTGTATAATGGGTGGTGGTCAACCAATAAAAAATTCAAAAACAAGAATGACTGTAGATGTAGCAGCCAAAAGAGCATCTGCAATGTATTCTATAGATGAAAGAAGTACAATTAGAAAGTCACACGAGAATCCAATTTTAAAGCAAATATATAAAGAATATATTGGAAAACCAGGTGAGCATAAGGCACATGAGCTTTTACATACACATTATACTCCTATGGAAGAGTATAGAATATAAAAATTCCCTGCGCGGATTTGACATTTAATATAAACCATTATTTAGTAACAGGCTATATATTAGCTTGGATATAATAAATTTGTGATTAATATTAATTAAAGGCTTTTAAAATAAAATTTATACTAAAGGAAGGAATAATAATAAAAATGGGCGATTTCGTACATTTACATATACATAGCGAATTTAGTTTATTAGATGGAGCAAATAGAATAAAGGACTTGCCAGTTAGAGCAAAAGAACTAGGAATGGATGCAATGGCCATAACAGACCATGGGGTAATGTTTGGAGCAATTGACTTTTATAAAGCGTGCAAGGCAAATGGCATAAAACCAATTATAGGGTGCGAAGTGTATGTAGCACCACGTACAAGGCATGACAATGATGCAGAGCTAGATAGTAAATACAATCACTTAATTTTGCTAGCAAAAAATAACGAGGGATATAAAAATTTATCTAAACTAGTATCATTAAGTTTCACAGAAGGTTTTTACTATAAGCCCCGTATAGACAAAGAAATACTAGAAAAATATCACAAGAACCTAATATGCTGTAGTGCGTGCCTAGCAGGAGAAGTAAACCAAGCAATTTTAAAAGGTGATATGGAAGAAGCAAAACGAGTAGCAAATTGGTTTAAAGGGATATTTGGAAAAGATTATTATTTAGAAATTCAAAACAATGGTGTAAAGGACCAAGTACTAGTAAACCAAAAGCTAGTACAGCTTTCACGAGAACTAGATATTCCGCTAGTTGCAACAAATGATGCTCATTACTTAAAACGAGAAGATGCATATAATCATGAGGTTTTACTATGTATTCAAACAGGAAAAAGAATGACAGACGAAGACAGAATGCGTTTTGAAACAGATGAGCTATATGTTAAGTCTCCAGAAGAGATGAAAGAATATTTTGCAAATGTTCCAGAAGCTATCGAAAACACCGTAAAAATTGCAAATGAATGTAATGTAGAATTTGAATTTGGTCATACAATATTACCTAATTATGATGTGCCAGAAGGTTTTAAAACACATTACGATTATTTAAAACAGCTTACAGATGACGGTATTATAAAAAGATATGGAGAAAATCCATCAGAAGAAATTTTACAAAGAAAAGATTATGAGTTATCAGTAATAAATAAAATGGGATATGTGGACTATTTCTTAATAGTTTGGGACTACATAAACTATGCAAAATTAAATGGAATACCAGTAGGCCCAGGACGTGGATCTGGTGCAGGGTCAATTGTAGCATATGCAATAGGAATTACAGACATAGACCCTATAAAATATGGACTTATCTTTGAAAGATTTTTAAATCCAGAAAGAATTAGTATGCCTGATTTTGACGTAGATTTCTGTTATGAAAGAAGACAAGAAGTAATAGACTATGTTGGCAGAAAATATGGCTCAGACCATGTATCACAAATTATTACCTTTGGTACAATGTCGGCCAGAATGGTAATTAGAGATGTTGGAAGAGCTCTAGACGTATCATATGCAGAAACAGATAAGCTTGCGAAAATGGTACCAAATGAGCTACATATAACAATAAAAAAGGCAATGGAGCAAAATAGAGAATTACGCGAATTATATGAGACAAACGAAGAATACAAAAAGCTTTTAGACATAGCAATGGCACTAGAAGGAATGCCAAGACAGGCCTCAACGCATGCGTGTGGAATAGTTATTACAAAAGAGCCAGTAGATACATATGTACCTTTATATATGAGAGATAACACAATATCTACCCAATATATAATGACAACACTTGAGGAGCTTGGTCTTTTAAAGATGGACTTTTTGGGGCTAAGAACTCTTACAGTTATACAGGACACAAAGGAATTAGTAAAGCAAAACAGAGGAATAGATGTAGAATTTGATAAAGATATGAATGACCCGAAAGTATATAAACAATGGCAGGATGGAAGTTCAGTAGGAATATTCCAGTTTGAAAGTCAAGGCATGACAAACTTTATGAAAGAATTAAAGCCAGACTGTTTAGAAGATATAATAGCAGGGGTATCTCTATATCGACCAGGTCCAATGGACCAAATTCCAAGATATATAGCAAATAAAAAAGACCCAGAACATGCGGTATATACACACGAAAGGTTAAAACCAATCTTAAATGTAACATATGGTTGTATGGTATATCAAGAGCAGGTAATGCAAATAGTTAGAGACTTAGCAGGATATTCACTGGGAAGAGCAGACTTAGTAAGACGTGCAATGGGAAAGAAAAAGCTTGACGTTATGGCAAAAGAGCGTGAAATATTTATAAATGGTCAAGTAGACGAAGAAGGTAATATTGTAGTTCCAGGTTGTGTACGTAATGGAATAAATGCAGAAGATGCAAACAAAATATTTGATGAGATGGCAGAATTTGCAAAATATGCATTTAACAAATCACATGCAGCAGCATATGCAGTATTATCGTATCAAACTGCGTACTTAAAAACATATTATCCAGCAGAATTTATGGCAGCAATGCTTAACAGCTTCCTAGGAAATTTAGACAAAATCCCAGCATATATAGACGAATGCAAAAGACTAAACATAGAGATACTAAAGCCAGACATAAACAAAAGCTTTACAAGATTTACAGTTGACGGAAACAAAGTACGTTTTGGCTTAGGAAGCATTAAAAATGTTGGCGTAGGAGCAGTAGACGAAATTGTATCAGAGAGAAATGCAAATGGGGAATTCAAGGACTTTGGTGACTTTTGCGAAAGAATAGCAAATGCATCAGTAAACAAAAAATGTATAGAAAGTTTAATAAAAGCGGGGGCATTCGACAACTTTGAACAAACCAGAAGAACACTTTTAGAGTCATTTGAGGCTATAGTAGATTCAATACAAGACAGTTCAAAAAAGAGCTTTGATGGACAAGTAAGCATGTTTGACTTAGGTGGAGAAAGCCAAAAAGAAATGAAAGAACTAAAATATACATATAAAACAATGGAAGAATTTTCGGAAAGAGAAATGCTTTCAATGGAAAAGGAAATGCTAGGAATATATATATCAGGGCATCCACTTGATAAATTAAGACATCAAATAGAAATGCAAACAAATATAAACACAGCACAAATGCGAGAAGCACAAGACACAAGTAGCTTAGATGCAGCAGCAATAGAAGGAGAAGATGGTCAAGCATTGGCACAGCTAAAAACGCAATCAAAAGAAAAGCTTCAAGATGGACAGTTTGTAAAATATGCAGGAATAATAACAAGTGTAAAAAAGAAATTTACAAAAACAAATAAAATAATGGCATTTGTTACAGTAGAAGATTTGTATGGATCAACAGAAATAATAGTATTTGAAAACTGCTACCAAAATTGCTCAAATATTCTAATGGAAGACAACATCGTTTTAGTAGACGGAAGACTAAGCATTAGAGAAGACGAGGATACAAAAATAGTAGCAAGAGAAATAAAAGAATTTGGAGAGCAAAAAAAGAAAATGCTTATATTAAACATTACAAATCTTGACGACGAACATAAAGAAAAACTAAGAGGAGCAATAAAATTCTTCACAGGAGAAAGAAACAATATACCAATTCAAATTGTAAACGGAGAGAAAAAGGATATGGCAGGCGGATTATACCTTACAAACGAAACATTAGAAGAATTCAAAGACATCGTAGGATACGACAACGCAAGGGTTGAAGAGGTGTAATGCGCAATTGGGGACGGGCTTATTTTGCGCATTACATTCACATTCTTAGATAATTTTAAACTAATTCAGAGTTAATATATTCAAAATGTGTTACGAATATGTCGGTCAAGCTGATTTTCAAACTAATTCTAAAGAAATTTTTGTAGCGCCATCAATACAATCGAGATTCCCTACAAAAATTTCTTTAGAATTAGTACTTTCAAATCACATTCCATTCCATATTCTCACAAATTTTGAATATATTAACTCTTGCTTAATTGAAAAATGCTTGGCCGTGAACCGCAATGTGCAAAATAAGCCCGTCCCCAATTGCGCAAATTAGAAAAAATGATTGACAATAAATAAAAAAATGATAAAATATTAATACATAGATTTAAGAGAAAATAATGTAATAAGGGGGAGTATTTTATAGATAATTTAATATCTATTACTAGTACTTCCCTTATATTAAGTAATGCGAGAAAAAATTAGTATTATATAAAAGCAATACAATTAAGGAGGAAGCTACATGCCATACATAGAATTTAAAAATGTTGTGAAAGAATATAAAATGGGAGAAGTTTCAATAAAAGCGTTAGACAACACAAACTTCGAAATAGAAAAGGGCGAACTTGTTGTTATAGTTGGACCTAGTGGAGCAGGTAAGACCACAGCACTTAACATACTTCGGAGGCATGGATAGTGCAACTTCTGGAAGAGTTGTAATAGATAAAAAAGATATAAGCAAATTTAAAACCAAGGAGCTTACTAAATATAGAAGAGAAGACATTGGTTTTGTATTTCAATTCTATAATTTAGTTCCAAATTTAACAGCACTGGAAAATGTAGAACTTGCAACTCAAATTTGTAAGAAACCACTAAGTCCAAAAACAATTTTAGAAAAAGTTGGATTAAAAGACAGAATGAAAAACTTTCCATCTCAATTATCTGGTGGAGAGCAACAAAGGGTAGCGATTGCAAGAGCTATAGCAAAAAATCCAAAATTACTTTTATGTGATGAGCCAACAGGAGCTCTAGATTATAAAACAGGAAAACAGATTTTACAACTTTTACAAGATACATGTAGAAAGGAAAAAATGACAGTAATAATAATCACTCATAATAGTGCATTAACACCAATGGCAGATAGAGTAATCCATTTTAAAAATGGTACAGCATTTAATATTCAGAGAAACGAAAATCCTACCCCTATTGCAGAAATAGAATGGTAGGCATACATTTAATTTCTTAAAGTATTAAATGAATAAATTTAACTATATGTAATAGAGGTGAAAAAATTGAAAACCGCACTTTTAAAAGACGGAGTAAGAGAAATAAAATATTCATATAAAAGGTTTATATCAATACTCCTTATTGTTTTGTTGGGAGTAGGATTTTTTGCAGGGTTAAGATCTGCAAGTCCAGACATGAAGCATACATTGGATGTATATTTTGATGACCTAAATGTAATGGATGTAGAGGTTTTATCTACATTAGGGTTAACAGACGATGATATAACTGCAATCCAAAATGTAGAAGGTGTAAGCAAAGTAGAAGGCACATTTCAAACAGATGCAACTGTTAGTTTTGATGAAGAACAAGTTGTTGTAAAATTAGAAAATATTCCAGATAATATAAACAAATTAGAGCTAGTAGAAGGGCGCATGCCAGAAAATGAGAACGAATGTATTGTCGAACCTGCTTTTTTGACAGGAACAGGTCACTCAATTGGTGATACTATTAGTATAGAAGTAGAAGATATAAAAAACGATGAGGGAGAAAACAAAAAAGTACTTAAGCAAACGAAAGTGCAAATAGTAGGAACAGCAAAATCACCTTTGTACATATCAAATGAAAGGGGCAGTACAAAACTTGGAAGTGGAAAAATAAACTATTATATGTATGTTCCTAAAGAGAATATAAATGTAAATATGTATACCAATATTTACATTACAGTTGCAGGAGCAAAAGAACTTAATACAACAGATAATAAATATAAAGATACAGTAGAAGTAGTAACCAATAATTTAGAAAATATTTCAGAAGAGAGACAAGAAGCTAGGTATAACGAATTATACGAGACTGCAAATAACAAAATAAAAGATGCAGAAGAAGAGCTAAATGACCAAAAAGAAAAAGCAGAAAAGGAATTAAAAGATGCAGAAAAAGAGCTTGAAGATGGAAAAGAAGAATTAGAAAAAGGCAAAAAAGAGTTAGACGAAAATAGGTCAAAGGCAAATAATTCATTTGCAGAAGCGGAGAGGCAAATAGAAGAAGCAGAGGAAGAGCTAAATAATCAAGAAAAGAATTTTGAAACGTCAAAGAAAAAAGCAAATAACCAAATAGGAGAATATAAGGAACAATTATCAACATTAAAGCAAACGCAAACTCAACTAAACAATGTTGAACAAAATTTAAAAATAGCTCAAAATACTAAGCAACAATTAGAAAAATCTCTAGAAACTGCATCAGAAGAAGAAAAAGAAAAAATACAAGCACAATTAAGCCAAATAAATACTCAGATTCAAAAATTACAGATAACTATAAATGTTATAGAAACAGAGCTACAAAAACAGGGAGTTACTAATATAAGCTCCACAATAAAACAAATAGAAGAAGGAATAAGCGAAGCAGAGGAACAACTAAGCAATGGAGAAAAGCAAATAAATGAAGCAAAAAAACAATTAGAGGACTCAAAAAAAGAATTAAATAATAAGAAAAATTCTACATATTATGAGCTAAATCAAGCAGAACAAAAAATAAAAGATTCAGAAAAAAAGATAAAAGATGGGGAAAAAGAACTAGATGATGCAAGAAAAGAATTTGATGAGGAAATAGAAGAAGCGGAAAACAAATTACTAGATGCAAAAGAAGAACTAAAAAAAATAGAAAGACCAGAATGGTATGTTTTAGATAGAGAATCGAATGTTGGATATGCAAGCTATGTACAGGATACAGATAGAGTTGCGAGTCTAGCAGATGTATTTCCAATAGTATTTTTCTTAGTAGCAGCGCTTATAAGCTTAACATCAATGTCCAGAATGGTTGAAGAACAAAGAGTTGAAATAGGCACATTAAAAGCACTTGGATATAACAAAGAACAAATAGCGAGAAAATATTTAGTGTATGCAAGTGTGGCAACAGTTTTGGGAGGAATAACAGGTTTATTTATTGGCTTTAATTTTCTACCAAAAATAGTGGCAGATATGTACGCAATGGTTTATGATGTGCCAAAAGTAATTTTACAATTTAATTTTGATATTGCTTTACTTGGAATGGCGGCAGCAATAATTAGTACTGTTGGTGCAACATTATATACATGTATAAAAGAACTTATACATAATCCAGCAACACTTATGAGACCAAAATCGCCAAAAGCAGGTAAAAGAGTAATACTAGAAAAAATTACAATAATATGGAAACATTTAGGTTTTACATCTAAAGTAACAGCAAGGAATTTATTTAGATACAAAAAAAGGTTTATGATGACAATAATAGGCGTTTGTGGTTGTACATCATTAATAATAGCAGGTTTTGGCTTAAGAGATGCAATTGCAAATATGATACCAAATCAATTTGGCGAAATAGACAAATATAATGTTAGCATATCGCTTAAAGAAGAAAAATCCGGTGATGACTTAGCAAAGGTAAAAGAAAATATCTCAAAAAATGAGGAAATAACAAATACAATTGGGGCAAATGTACAATCTGTAAAAATAATAAAAGATGATAATAACCAAAGTATACAATTAATAGTACCAGAAGACACAAGCAAGTTATCAGATTTTATAGAGCTAAGAAATAGAAAAAAACCAGAAGAAAAATATAGCCTTGACGATACAGGAGTAATAATATCAGAAAAATTATCACAATTACTAAATATAAAAGAAGGAGACGAAATAGAACTAGAAAATTCAGACGGAGATAGAAGAAATGTAAAAGTTTCTAAAATAACAGAAAACTATATAATGCATTATATATACATGTCTCCACAATTATATAATACTGTATTTGATGACAAAATAGAGTCAAATATGATTTATGCAATAACAACGGACTTAACGGAAAGCCAGGAAGATAATTTAGGAGAAAGATTGTTGCAAGATACAGACAATATATCTGGAGTAAGTTTTACATCGGCATCAGAAGACATGTTTACTACAGTGATGGAAAATATGGACATGGTTGTGTGGATACTAATTATAGCGGCAGGTCTGTTAGCACTAGTTGTTTTATACAATTTGCTAAATGCGAATATAAGTGAGAGAATAAGAGAACTTGCAACAATAAAAGTTCTAGGATTTTACGATAAAGAAGTATATAGCTATATAGGAAGAGAAACAATAATACTTACAATAATAGGAATTTTGGTAGGTTTAATTGGCGGAAATGTGCTAACAATGTATGTACTTAAGACATGTGAATTAGACATAACAATGTTTGACCCAAATATAGAAATATTAAGTTATGTATGGGGAATATTAATTACAGTATTCTTTGCAATTATTGTAAATATTATAACGTATTTTTCATTAAAGAAAATAGATATGATAGAAAGCTTAAAGAGTGTGGAATAATGTGCACTGATTGTGGACTTAGCTTTTTGCGCGTTGCAGTTCACATTCTTAGATAATTTTAAACTAATTCAGAGTTAATATATTCAAAATTTGTTACAAATATGTCGGTCAAGCTGATTTTCAAACTAATTCTAAAGAAATTTTTGCAAGCGCCCTCAATACAATTGAGATTCCCTACAAAAATTTCTCAAGAATTAGTACTTTCAAATCACATTCCATTCCATATTCTCACAAATTTTGAATATATTAACTCTTGCGTAATTAAAAAATGCTTGGCCGTGAACCGCAATGCGCAAAAAAGCTAAGTTTCCAATTGCAAAAAAATTTGACAAAAGCAAAAATGTATGATACAATATTGACCTGTAAGCCGCCTGGGTCGGGCAACTAAATGTTAGCATAGACTAACTGCCTTGTATTTTATGCTTAGCGAGTATACATATAAAGAGGAGGTGTACATATAATGTACGCAATAATTGAAAGCTGTGGAAAGCAATACAAAGTAACAGAAGGAGATGTAGTATTCTTTGAAAAATTAGATGTTGAAGAAGGTAAAAAGGTTACATTTGATAATGTGGTTTTAGTTTCTGATGACAAGAAAGTAGAAGTTGGAGCTCCTTATGTTAAAGGTGTAAAAGTTGAGGGAAAAGTAGTTTCTCATGGAAAAGGTAAGAAAATTTTAGTGTATAAATACAAAGCTAAAAAGAACTACAGAAGAACTCAAGGACATAGACAACCATATACAAAGGTTGAAATAACAAAAATAAAAACACCTGCTGAGAAAGCAGAAAAAGCTGAAACAAAAACAGCAGAAAAGAAAACAGCTACCAAAAAAGAAGCAGTTAAAGAATAGAATTTTATTTCAAGTAAGATTTAATTTTAGCATAAAATCAAATAATGTTATGAGAAGCATATAAAATGATAGTATATGCAAAATTAAATTCAAATTAAAAAACGTATATATAGAAAAAAATGGAAAAATGTAAAAAAACAGAAATTTAGAAGGGAGTTGAAATAAATGGCTCATAAAAAAGGTCAAGGTAGTGTTAAGAACGGTAGAGACAGTGAGTCTAAGCGTTTAGGTCTAAAAAGAGCAGATGGACAAATAGTTCCAGCTGGAAATATCTTAGTAAGACAAAGAGGCACTAAATTCCACCCAGGTAAAAATGTTGGCATAGGAAGCGACGATACTTTATATGCTAAAATAACTGGAAGAGTTAAGTTTGAAAGATTAGGAAGAGATAAAAAACAAGTTAGCGTTTATCCAGTAGAGGAAAACAATGGCTAAGTAATTATATTAGATAAAAGGGCTTATAAAACATTGGTTTTAAGGCTCTTTTTTATGTAATAGGAAATTTCTCCAAAATTCCTATTACATAAAAAGGCTATAACCGTTATCGCCTTTAGGATTTCCTACTTATAGTTAGAAACCTAAATCGGCACGAACAAAGGGCGACTTCGTCGCTTGGTTCGTGTATAGTAAAAATCGATTTTTCTTTTGATATTTCAGTGTTTTTAACGATTTTTACTATACTAGGCTTCCTTGGGTCGTCTGAGCAAAGCGAGGACATGTATTTTGCCGTTGCTCCAAAGACTAGCCCTGCGAAATGCCTTTCTTATTATATAGGAAAATCAATTTCTTATACAATAAAAAACTAAAGAACAATAATGTTTTTTAGTTTTTTAATTTTTCCTAAAAGATATTATAAGAAATAAAAAAAGAAAGAATTTGTATTATTAAATAGAATTATAAATTTAAGAAAAAATTGCTATTTTTTAGACATTAAATAGTAAGCTACAAGTTAAAAACTAAGAGGCTCTAAATTTATCAGTCATAGGACCTAACAAATCTGAAACATCAATGTTAAGGACAACAGTCAAAGCACATATTTCGTAATCTCTTACAGTTCGCTGATTATTTTCAATACGATGTAGACTTGTTACAGGAATATTTACCCCTAATAGTAATAATTTTGAGGAAAGAGCCTCAAGAGATATATTTTTTTCTTTACGTTTTTGTCTTAATATAGGACCAATTACATTTAAATTATCTTCATATTTACCACAATTCTTCATAAATGAACCTCTATAGAATAAATAGTGGAAACTGGACAAATCTACAAGGAGGAACAAGTGGAAACGTAGGAGGGCTAAAACATAATGATACACTATATGCAAGATTAACAAATGGAGCCCAATATGGAGACGAAACAAGTACAAAAATAACAGACACAACCAACCCGAGTGTAGTAGTAACAGTAACAGGAAAAGACACCAGTAAACTAACAGTAAGTGTAAATGCAACAGATGGCCAAAGTGGAATGACAAGTCCAGTAACATACACATACTCAATAAAGAAGACAAGTGAAAGTAGCTATGTACAAAAAGCAAGTAATAATAGTAACACATATACATTCACAGGACTAACCCAAGGAACAGCATATGATATACGAGTAACAGCAAATGGAGATAAAGCAGGAAGAACAGGAACGGGAACAATAACAAACCAAAGCACAAATACATTACCAGGAGGAAACACAGGAGTAACAAGTGGAGCAATAACATTCGGAAGCCCAAGTTGGGGAGGAGGAACAGCAAGCATAACAATAAAAAGCAACACAAGTTACACAATAGAGTACCAAAAGACAACAGGTAGTCCAAATGCATCAAATTGGACAACAATCTCAAATGGAGGAACAGTAAGTGGAATAGCCCATAACGAAACAGTATATGCGAGACTAACAGATGGAACAAATGATGGACAATATGCAAGTTATACAGTAAAAGACACAGGCAAGCCAACAGTAAGCATAACACAAGGAGAAGTAACACATGAAAGCATAGTAGTAAATGTAACAGCAACAGATGGACAAACAGGGCTAGCAACAAGTAACACATACAAATATTATTTAAACAACAGTTTAAAAGCAACAACAGCAAACAAAACATATACATTTACAGGACTAACAGCAGAGACAAGTTATAGTATAAAAGTAGAAGCATATGATAAAGCAGGAAATATAGGAAGTGCGACGAAGAGTATAAGTACAATAAAGAAACCAGGAATAGATGCAGGAGAAATAGCAACAAAACCATTAGAATTTTATGGAGCAGAAGTAACAAACTATACAACGCGAATTGAAGGAGTAGATAAATGGAGAATATTCTATTCAGATGGAACAAACATATATTTAATAGCAGATGATTATATCTCAGCATTAGATACACCAAATGGACAAGATGGAGGAACAATAACGTGGGGAAATAGCAGATATAGACTAAATTTTGGTGATGTATATAACGATTACAGCGGAGCGAGTTGGATAAGTAGTAATAGTAAAGGAAGCAAATGGTTAAGTCAGTTCTTAGGCTCATACGGAACAAGCACAAATACTAATATAAGAGCAGTAGCATACATGATGGATACAAACGTATGGAGTGGATATTACGCAGGAGAAGATGCAGAATATGCAATGGGAGGACCAACACTAGAGATGTACTGCGCATCATATAAAGATACACACCCAAGTAAATACTTAGAATGTGGAAACCTGAACTCATACGGTTACCAGGTAAGATGGAATGGAGGCTCATGGAACACAGAACAAAGTGGCTTAGTGCAAGATGACTTTAATAGTATTTACATAAAGTCGGACACGAGTATAGCTTATGGGATGTGGCTCGCTTCTCCTTCGGCTAGCAGCAACGGCTATTTGATGAATACGTACTATGGCGGCAACGTGGACAGCAGCTACTACTACAATTACGGCACCCTTGAGGGCCTTCGTCCCCTAGTTTGTCTAAAATCTAGTGTCCAGCTCGAAAAGCAGTCAGACGGAACATTTAAGATTGTAAAATAAATTGTAAGCTTAAACGATAGAGTAGAAAAAATGCTGACAGGCCTTGTGTCTGTCAGCATGACAAAAAATAACACTGAATAAAACAACATTGTTAAGAATGGTGTGTGAAAATTCTTAAAAAACTTGTTGATTGTGTGTGGGTTAATTGTAAATAAATTTTTCAATACAGAAATAAAATAAAAAAACAAAATGATAAAAATATAAAAAACAAGAGATAAAAAGATTAAGGAGACAATATGGGAGTAATAAATATGTCTAAAAACATAAAGCAAGTACATCCAAACTATTTACTCTGCTATAAAGTCGGAGCATTTTACCATAGTTATGACAAAGATGTATATTTGCTTTCAGATTTATTTGAATATAAAATAAAACGTGTGGATGCAAACACACTTGCAAGTGGGTTCCCACAAAATGCAGTATCTAAAGTAATGGCAAAACTCGAAAGAGAAAAAATAAATTACATTATGTTAGATACAAAAAATAATTACGATATAGAATATAAAGAGGATTATGGAAATTTAAATAAATATAATGAAAAATTTGAAAAAGCACGAGAATCTGTTAATTATAAGATTCGTGTAGAAAAAATAAGTGAAGCTCTTTTAAAAACACATAACATCGAAAAAGTAAGGAAAATAGAAAATATAATAAATGAAAAAGAAAAAACATGAAAATAAGAACTAGATAGGAAAGAGGGGATACATATAGGGCCAAAATGTATATCAAAATTAAAAAACATTTATACAAATTAAAAGATGGTATAAAATTTAAGAATGTAACAAGAGTATATGGAGATTGGAGAGATGAACTTGGATATGGATATGAAGTTAAATGGAATGACGATATAGATTATGGTACATTTGTATATGGATTAGAAGCAAATGAATTTAATTCTATTTATATAATAAGCGATACATCTAGAGCAGAAGCAGCGTGGATGGCTTCCCCTTCAACAAAAGAAGAACTTATGTTTGTTGCAGCTTATCATGGTCAAATTGATAGTCAACCAACGGGAGAAGCTTATGGGTTTAGACCGATTGTATGTTTAAGAACAGGAGTAAAACTAAAAAAACTAGAAGATGGTTCATATCAAATTATGCAATAAATATTAAAAAATAATTTATTTGAAGTCTAAAATAACCTTCTTATGATAAAATAAAGCGTCATAAGAAGGTTTTAAATATGCGTAAAGGACATGTTATTGATCGGTAATGAATAAATTGCAAATAGAACGATTACTCATATCACAACATAAAAAATCAATCAAATACTTGCATTGATTTAACAATCATAGTAAAATTATATCATTAAATACAATGGTAATTATATATTTAGAATGGAAGTGAAAAAATTATGAATAAATTTATGCAAATAGCAAAAGAATGTGCACAAAAAGGTGCACATTGTGGAGAAGGAGGTCCATTTGGAGCAGTAATTGTGGATAAAAAAGGTAATATCATTACAAAGGGAAATAACATGGTACTAGCAAATAACGACCCCACTGCCCATGCAGAAGTGATGGTAATACGAGAATCATGTAAAAAACTAGGAACATATGACTTATCAAATTATATATTATATACATCATGTGAACCGTGTCCAATGTGTTTATCAGCCATTATTTGGGCTAATATCAAAGAAGTATACTATGCATGTACAAGAGAAGATGCAGGAAAAATTGGATTTCGAGATGACATAATTTACGAATATTTAGAAGGAAAAAATAAAGATTTAATAAAATTACAACAAATAGATAGAGAAGAATGTATACATGCATTTAAAGAATATAAAGAAAATAATAGAATTATATATTAAATACTTTTTTTACGAGTGAAAAAATGATATAATAAAATTGTTACTATAACACTTTTATTAGCAAAGGAGGATACTATGCAACATGAAATTGAAGAACTTACATTTAAGATTTTGTATCCATTAAAAGAAGGTTTTGAAACTATCAAAAAATCGATGAAGCGGACAATAAAAGACTATAAGAAAGAAGATATTAATCTTGTAATTACCAAAGTAGAATATCGAAAAGATCATATCATTGCACAATATGAAGGATATTCAATAAATAAATTCAAAAAAATTCTTAAAAGGAGTAAGTGCAAACCAAAATATATGAATATTTTTGAACTAATATGTCCAAATGCCAAGATTGATGAACTGATTTTAAAAACAGAAAAACAGCTCGAACAATTATACAATGAGGCATATAATGTCAAGATAGTTGGAATTAGTCGCAGAAAAAGCGAGAAAAAAACCTTTGTGATTCTGCTTGTTGAAAAAATTGACTAATGGCAGAATTTAAATAGACGTTGCATTGTAGCGTCTATTATTGTTTGATGGGAATTTCTCCGAAATTCCTATCAAATAATAAGCTATAGTATCTATTCCTTCTTACAGTTGAAAACTTAAATGGGTATGAACAAAGGGAGTCATCAGTTGCTTGGTTTTTTGTGCGAAAAAAATCTATTGCTCTTGTAGAAAAAAATCGAAGAAACAAGACGAAAATTTCTTGACATAAATCAAGTAATTATATATGATTATTTAAATAAAAATAATCATAAGCAATATGTCAAATCAATTATTTCAAAGGAGGAAACAAATGAGCAAAGAAGTAAGCGAAGAAGAACAAATAAAGATAAAAAACATGATAGATGTACTAATTGCAAAAGCTAAAAAAGCATCAGAAGAGTATTTAAAGTTATCTCAAGAAGATGTAGACAGAATAGTAAAAGCTATGGCAATGGCAGGCTTAGAGCATCATATGGAACTTGCAAAAATGGCAGTAGAAGAAACAGGTAGAGGTATATATGAAGACAAAATAACTAAAAATATGTTTGCTACAGAATACATCTATCATAGTATAAAATATGATAAAACTGTAGGAGTTATTTCAGAAAATGAAGAAGAAGGCTATGTAGAAATTGCAGAGCCAATAGGAATAATTGCAGGAGTAACACCAGTTACAAATCCAACATCTACAACAATGTTCAAATCAATAATAGCTGCAAAAACAAGAAACGTCATAGTGTTTGGCTTTCATCCGTCAGCCCAAAAGTGTAGTGTAAAAGCTGCTACAATCTTAAGAGAAGCAGCAGTTGCGGCGGGAGCTCCAGAAAATTGTATATTATGGATAGAGGAGCCATCAGTTTTAGCTACAAACATGCTAATGCACCATCCAGATGTAAATCTAATTTTGGCAACTGGAGGAACAGGAATGGTTAAAGCCGCATACTCGTGTGGCAAGCCAGCATTAGGCGTTGGGCCTGGAAACGTACCATGCTATATAGACAAAACAGCAAAGCTAAAAACATCTGTAAACGATTTAGTAATGTCAAAATCATTTGATAATGGAATGATTTGTGCCTCAGAGCAATCTGTTATTGTAGATAAAGAAATAAAGGACGAATTTGAAAAACTAATGAGAGAAGCTGGATGCTATTTCTTATCTGAAGATGAGACAAATAGATTAAGAGACACAATGTTTATTAAAGAAAAAGACGGAGCATTAAACTCTGCAATTGTTGGACAGAGCCCATATAAAATAGCAGGAGAAGCGGGTATAGAGGTTCCAAAAGACACAAAAGTACTTGTACTAAAAGAAAACGGAGTAGGAATAGAATATCCTTTCTCTAAAGAAAAGCTAAGTCCAGTTTTAGCATATTACGTAGTAGAAAATGCAGATGAAGGAATAGCACTAGCAGAAAAACTAATTGAATTTGGTGGGCTGGGTCATTCAGCTGTAATCCATTCCGAGAATAAAGACACAATATTAAAATTCTCAGAAACAGTTAAAGCAGGAAGAATTATAGTAAATTCTCCATCAACTCATGGAGCAATTGGTGACATTTACAACACAAATATGCCATCATTAACACTAGGATGTGGTACATTTGGAGGAAACTCAACAACAGCAAATGTATCAAGCGTAAACCTAATAAATGTAAAAAGAGTTGCAGAAAGGAGGGTTAATATGCAGTGGTTTAAAATTCCAGAAAAAATATATTTTGAAGCAGGTTCAATAGGATACTTAGAAAAAATGCCAGATATTACAAGAGCATTTATAGTAACAGATGAGTCAATGGTAAAGTTGGGATATATAGACAAAATACTATATCACCTAAGAAAAAGACATGAATATGTACATTCAGAAATATTCTCGGATGTGGAGTCAGATCCATCATTCGATACAATAAATAAAGGCGTACAAATGATGAATGAATTTAAGCCAGATGTAATTATTGCAGTAGGTGGAGGAAGCCCAATAGATGCAGCAAAAGGAATGTGGCTATTCTACGAACATCCAGATGCAGATGTAGAAGGACTAAAACTAAAATTTATGGACATCAGAAAACGTACATACAAATTTCCAAAACTAGGAGAAAAAGCAAAATTTGTAGCAATACCAACAACATCAGGAACAGGTTCAGAAGTAACATCATTTGCAGTACTAACTGACAAAAAGCTAAATAAAAAATATCCACTTGCAGACTATGAGTTAACACCAGATGTAGCAATAGTAGACCCAGACTTAGTAATGAGCTTGCCAAAAAGAATTACAGCAGATACAGGAATGGATGTACTAACACATGCAATAGAGGCATATGTATCAAACATGGCATCAGACTACACAGACGGTTTAGCAGAAAAAGCAGTAGAACTAGTATTTAAAAACTTAAGAGAAGCATATAACAATGGAGAAAGCAAAGAAGCAAGAGAGCATATGCATAACGCAAGCACAATAGCAGGAATGGCATTCACAAATGCATTCTTAGGAATAAACCATTCATTGGCACACAAAATAGGAGCAGAATTCCACATGGCACACGGAAGAATAAATGCAATATTACTTCCATATGTAATAAGATACAACAGTAGCAAGCCAACAAAATTCGTATCATTCCCAAAATACGAATACTTTATAGCAGACAAAAAATACGCAGATTTATCTAGAAGAATGTACTTTCCAGCATACACAAACGAAGAAGGCGTGAACTCACTAATAGAAGAAATAAAGAAATTAAATGCAGACTTAGGAATAGAAAAAAGCTTCAAAGAAGCAGGAATAGACGAAGCAGAATTTATGGCTAAAGTAGATATGCTTGCAGATAGAGCATTTGAAGATCAATGCACAACGGCAAATCCTAGAGTGCCATTAGTAAGCGAGCTAAAACAAATCCTAATCGATAGCTATTATGGAAACTAAAAATGCAATTGGGGACAGTCCCCAATTGCACCATATAAAATGATGTATGTAAATTTCATGCATCTTCGGGGGCAAAATTATATATAGAAAGGTTGTGTTAATTATGCCCAGAAGAGCACGTGAAGTTTTACGCACATCATTTTTTCATGTAATGGTGCAAGGCGTAAACAAAGAATTTATTTTTAAGCAAGATAAATATAAGCAAAAGTATTTAAAATTTTTAAAGTTAGCAAAAGAAAAACATGAAATAGATATTATTGCGTATGCAATAATGAATAATCATACTCATTTATTATTGCATACAAATAAATTAACAGAGCTTTCTGAATTTATGAAGAAAGTAAATGAGGACTATGGTCGTTACTACAATTATGTAGAAGATAGAATAGGGCATGTGTTTAGAGATAGATATTTAAGTGAGCCAATTACAAATCAGAAATATCTACTTAGCTGTATGGCGTATATACATAATAATCCTGTAAAAGCAAATATAGTAGATAAATGTGAAAATTATAAATATTCAAGTTATTTGGACTATTTAAACATGAGTGGTTTTATTGATAAAAAAATAATTGAGTTAGTTTTTGGAAACGAATTATTAAGTATAGAAGAATTTGAAATTATTCATAAGAAAAAAACTTTTTACTTTGCAGATTGTGATAATACTCTTGAACAAATTATGAATGATATTATAAAAGAATTAGAAGTAAGATACAGGTGTAAAATTGAAAAAATAAAGAATAATCCCAAAGTTCTAAAAGACATAGTAATTGAAATAAAAGAAAGGACAAGAATATCAAATAGTAATATGGCTAGATATTTAAAAATAAGTAGAAATAAGATTAGTAAAATATTAAGTGATTATAAATTGGAAGAGTAATAATAAAAATAGTGCAATTGGGGACTGTCCCCAATTGCACTATTTTAGCTTTAAATGGCAAAGTTATTAACATTAGCCATGTTAGAGGCTACCAATAAATAGTTATACGCCTCAAGGATGAACTCTTTAATGGTCGGATATCCCTTCTTACCTATATATTGACCGAAAACTGAAATTGCTGATACAGTTGGTGATTCAAATGCAGCCATTATTGCTGTTCTAATATTTGTTCGAACGCTCTCATAGGTTACATCGTATTTTTTCTCCAAACTAGAATATAAACCATCTCGTAATAGAATATTTGCAGATTTTCTGTCAATACAATTTTTAAGTAAATCTCTAAGATAATTAGTACCGCGAAGTTTAAATGAAAATCCCCAACTTTTCAAGGTATCTGATATTAATTCATCAGTACTTGAAGAATAGGGTATAATCTCATCCTCCCAAACCAAAGTGATGGCTTCTGCAAAAAGCTGTAATACATCCTCTTTCGACCATCCTAAATTTTTGAGTTCCTCCAGTTTGCTTGTCCGTTTAATCATTGATACTCCTCCTTATTGTAAAGTGCTATAAAGCCTATTAATATTATAGCACTTAAACTACTTTATGTAAAGAAAAAGTGCAATTGGGGACTGTCCCCAATTGCACTAAAGGTCTAGTTTAATATGAACATCCTTTAGTTGTTCTCGTTTTACTTTCCCAGGAGCACCCATTAGTAAATCTTCTGCTTTACTGTTCATAGGAAATGCAATTACATCTCGAATGGTATCGCTTTGGGTTAAAAGCATAAGCATCCTATCTATACCAGGAGCAATTCCAGCATGAGGTGGAGCGCCAAATTGGAAAGCATTAAATAATGCAGAGAATCTAGTTTCGATATCTTCTTTAGTATATCCGGCTATATTAAATGCTTTTATCATAATTTCTGGGTCATGGTTTCTAACTGCTCCAGATGAAAGTTCTATACCATTACATACTATATCATATTGATATGCAATTATATCTAGTGGATTTTTACTATTTAGTGCATCTAAACCACCTTGAGGCATTGAAAATGGATTGTGGCAAAATGTAATTCTATCGTGTTCGTCAAGTTCATACATAGGAAAGTCTACAATCCAACAGAATTTAAATGTATTTTCGTCAATCAAATCTAGTCTTTTTCCCAATTCCTGCCTTATTTGGCCTGCAAGTTCATTTGCTCGTTTTTCATAATCTGCAATAAAAAAGATGGTGTCTCCTTTTTCTAAATCGGCAAGCTTTAATAATTCTTTTTTTAATTCATCAGGAATAAATTTATCAATAGGACCTTTATATGTTAAATCATCTTGCACTTCTAAGTATCCTAAGCCACCCATTCCAATTGAAATAGCATATGATAGCATTTTTTCATGAAAACCTTTCGACATCTGTTTATTTACTTTTATCCCTCGTACTGATGTATTAATAAAAGGTTTAAAAGTACATTTATTAAAAAATTCTGATAAATCTATAATGTATAAAGGATTTCTCAAATCTGGTTTATCAGTCCCATACTTGAGTATTGCATCTTTATATGATATTCTAGGAAATGGATATTCTACCACTTTCTTATCTGAAAATTTAGTAAATGTATTGTAAATTACTGGCTCCATTACGGAAAATACATCATCTTGTATGGCATATGACATCTCCATATCTAATTGATAAAATTCTCCAGGAGCTCTATCTGCTCGTGCATCTTCATCTCTAAAGCATGGTGCTATTTGAAAATATTTATCTATACCAGATACCATTAAAAGTTGCTTAAATTGTTGAGGTGCCTGAGGCAAAGCATAGAATTTGCCAGGATGAAGTCTGCTTGGTACCAAATAATCTCTAGCTCCTTCTGGAGAGGAACTCGTAAGAATTGGTGTTTGCACTTCTAAAAATCCTTGTTCTATCATTTGACTACGTAAATATTGCAAAACTTGAGCCCTTAAAATTAAATTTTTTTGTAATTTGTTAGAACGTAAATCTAAAAACCTATATTTTAAACGTAAATCTTCCCTGACTTCTTGACTTTTATTTATTTCAAAAGGAAGCATTTTAGTTCGTTTACCTAAAACAGTAATATCCTTAATTACAATCTCAACTTCTCCTGTTTTAATATTTGGGTTATATGTTTCGGGATCTCTTTTTCTAACAGAGCCTTCTACACAAACACTAGATTCGATAGGAATTCTTGAAGAAAAATCAACAATATCCTCTTTCCCAGATGTTACCACCTGAGTTATACCATACATATCTCTGATATCTAAGAAAACCAAACCTCCTAAATCTCTTATGGTCTCAACAAAACCACATATTTTTACTTCTTTTCCTACATCAGATATACGTAGGCTACCACATGTGTGAGTTCTAAAACTACTCATAATACATCATCCTTTCATATAAAACTTGGTTTAAGGGCATTAAGAAAGGCATATACATGTGGAAGATGTATAATAGCCTAACCATGCTGTATAAAAAATATACAACAAAAAAGGCCCTTGCATTTTATGCAGGGACGAAATAAATTTCCGCGGTGCCACCCAGCTTGAAAAATTAAAACAGGATTATGAAACCGTATAATTTTTCCACTTAAAATTAAGAAAGGCATTCGCATAACTAGTCTTCAAAGAAACGATGAAATACATATCATTACCTTGCCTGAACAGACTAAGGATGCCTAACCTTGTTGCATAGGGAAAAAGTACAATAACTATAAATTCAATAAATTGTTGATTTTTTCCTATACAATAAAAAATGCTCCAATGTGTTCGCAAATTATGTTCTTCTACAAAAAGGCTCTCAGCCGGTGACCTTCTTTCTCTGTTAGTAACTTTTAATTTGCCAGTTAGTAAAAAATTACTACTGCCATCTTCATCGCAATATAAATATACATAATATTTTATACTATTATATGCAATAATGTCAAGAGATATGTAAAATTTTATTCAGGATAAGTTACAGGATAAAATTCATTCCTTTTTGGCTTTGATTGAAGGCACACATAGTAATGAAAAATTCTTTTTCAAATTAATAGTTTATAACATGTAACTCTTGAAAAAACATATATTTTAATATATAATTCTTGAAAAAAGGAATATGAAGAATGATTATTGTTTTAATTTTTTTAATAATTTTATTTATAGCAACAGGACTTATAACAGGAAATTTTTTATTTGATTTAGCTTTAAATCCTAAATCATCAAAATCTATTATTTTTAAAGATGAGTTTAACGAAGAGAAAGAATTAAATAAATTAGAAAATGAAAAATGGCTAGCAGAAAATGCAAAAGACATATATTTACAAAATAAAAAAGTAAATCTACATAGTTATGAAATAAAGAATATAAAAGAAAGTAAAATTTGGGTAATAGCAGTTCATGGTTATACAGATTCTGCGAATTTTATGGTGCCTGCAGCTAAGCAATTTTTAAAATACGGATATAATGTTCTAATGCCAAATCTTAGAGCACATGGAAAAAGTGAAGGAAAATATATAGGAATGGGATGGCTAGATAAAGACGATATAATATTATGGATAGATTATCTTATAGCTACTTATGGAAATATAAAAATAATATTATATGGTATTTCTATGGGAGCTGCAACTGTAATGATGGCAAGTGGAGAAGACTTGCCAAGCAACGTAAGAATGATAATAGAAGATTGTGGATATACATCGGTATGGGACGAGTTTGCATATGAGCTAAAATACTTATTTAAAATGCCAAAATTTCCAGCCTTATATAATGCCAATATAATTACTAAAATAAAAGCTGGATATTCATTAAAAAAAGCATCATGTGTAAAACAAATAAAAAAATCCAAATTACCAATATTATTTATACACGGTGATAAAGATAAATTTGTACCATTTTGCATGTTGGATAAATTATATGAAGCAGCAGGAGAAAAGAAAGAAAAATTAGTTATACAAGGTGCTGGACACGCAGAAGCTAGTTTAATTAGTCCGGAAAAATACTGGCATACAGTAAGAAAATTTATAAAAAGATATATTTTTTAGTGAAAAATTGGGGACTTAGATTTTTTGCACATATATAAATTGACAATTAAAAATATTATAATGATTGCTCAAAAAAACTAAGTTCCCAATTGCGCAAAAAAGGAGGAAACAATGAAGCAAGGTAAGTTATTTGTAATAGATGGAACAGATGGAAGTGGTAAACAAACCCAACTTCAAAAATTAAAAGATAGATTTGATAAAGAAGGGATAAAATATAGAACAGTTAGTTTTCCAAACTATAATAGCCCATCGTCTAGTTTAGTAAAGATGTATTTGAATGGGGATTTTGGAGCTGATGCACAGGCGATTAGTCCATATATAGCATCAACATTTTATGCAGCAGATAGATATGCAACATTTAAAACTCAGTATGAAGAGTATTATAATAATGGAGGAATAATTTTAGCAGACAGATATACAACAGCAAATATGGTGCATCAAGCAGGAAAAATAAAAGATGATACAGAAAGGGAAAAATTCCTAAATTGGCTTTGGGATTTTGAGTTTAATTTATATGGATTGCCAGTTCCAACCGAAGTTATATTTTTAAATATGCCTACTGAATATGCGCAAAAATTAATGGAGAATAGATTAAATAAAATAACACATGAAGATAAAAAAGATATTCATGAAAGTAATAAGAATCATTTAATTGATGCATATAATGAGGCTTGTAAGTTGGTAAAAAAATATAACTGGTGTGAAATAAAATGTGTAAAAGATGAGAAAATTAGAACAATAGATGATATACATGAAGAGATATTTGAGAGAATAAAAAAATTTTTATAGTAACAAGTAACTGGAAGGAAAATTTACAAATTTAGGTAATATTTACAACCATTATCCTGTAACCTGCCCAGTTGCTTGTTTTTACAAAATACTTGTAATTTTTGTAAAAAATATGTATAATAATAAAGTATTAAAAGCGAGGAACAAAATGGAAAATACATTTTGCACCTACGGAAAGGAATGTGATTAGTATGGCAGATGTAAGTAAAGAAGAGTTATTGCATATTGCAAAACTTGCAGATTTAAATATCAAAGAAGATGAATTAGATAATTATTTATCAAACCTTCAAGACATATTAAATTTTGCTAATATAGTTAACAATGCAAATACAGAAGGATTAGAAGAAACAATAGGAGAAAATGATAAATATAACGTGTTTAGAAAAGATGAAGTAAAAATATTTGAAGATAACAAAGCATTGCTTCAAAATGCTAAAGAACAGGAAAGAAATATGTTTAAAATTCCAAAAGTAATAAATTAATGATACAACTTTAATATATTAGTAAATACAAAAAATGCAGATGATAGGAGGAATGCATAAGTGGATATTACAGATTTAACAGTACACGAGCTTATGAAAAAAATGTCGAATAAAGAATTAAGTTCAGAAGAAGTTATAAAAGCATATATTGACAGAATAGACGAGAAAGAGAAAGATGTAAAAGCATTTGTTACAACATTATGTGATGAAGCATTAAATACAGCAAGAGAGATAGATAAAAAGAAAAATAATGGAGAAAAACTATCTAATTTAGCTGGAATTCCAATAGGAATAAAAGACAATATATGTACAAAAGGAATAAAAACAACATGTAGTTCAAAAATGTTAGAAGACTTTATTTCACCATATGATGCTACCGTAGTAGAAAAACTAAATAACGAGAACCTAATCGATTTAGGAAAATTAAATATGGATGAATTTGCAATGGGTGCATCAACAGAGTATTCGTATTTTAAAAAGACATCAAATCCATGGAATTTAAACACAGTACCTGGAGGATCATCTGGAGGAAGTGCAGCAGCAGTAGCAGCAAACTTGGTCCCATGGGCACTTGGAAGTGATACAGGTGGATCTATTCGTCAGCCAGCAGCTTTTTGCGGCGTAGTCGGACTAAAGCCAACATATGGACTAGTTTCAAGATATGGACTAGTAGCATTTGCGTCATCTTTGGATCAAATTGGACCTATTACTAAAGATGTTGAAGATGCTGCAATACTTTTAAATATTATTGCCGGACATGATGAAAAAGACACAACATCATATGATATTCCTAAAAAAGATTACACAAAAGCTTTAAAAAATGATGTAAAGGGATTAAAAATAGGAATACCAAAAGAATACTTTGGAGAAGGCATAAATAAGGAGGTTAAGAAAAAACTAGAAGAATCAATAGAAATATATAAAAAGTTAGGTGCAGAGGTAGAGGAGTTTTCGCTAGATATAGCAGACTATGCTTTGGCTACCTACTACATTATAGCGTGTGCAGAAGCAAGTTCAAATCTAGGTAGATTTGATGGTATAAGATATGGTCATAGGACAGAGAACTATACAAATTTAAGAGAATTATTTAGAAACTCTAGAAGCGAAGGATTTGGACCAGAAGTAAAAAGAAGAATAATTCTTGGTACTTATGTACTTTCTTCCGGATATTATGATGCATACTACAAAAAAGCTCAGCAAGTTCGTACATTGGTAAAGAAAGAATTTGATAAGGCATTTGAAAAATATGATATATTACTTACTCCTACATCACCTAATGTTGCGTTTGAAATTGGAACAAAATCAAATAATCCATTAGAAATGTATTTGGCAGATATTTGTACAGTTTCTGTAAATATAGCAGGGCTTCCTGGAATATCTATACCATGTGGAGTAAATAGTGACAATATGCCTATAGGAATGCAATTAATTGGCAATAAATTTGAAGAAGAAAAAATACTAAATGTAGCATATACATTTGAGCAAGAGTACAAATTCCGTGAAAAATACAAACCAAATTTTTCTAAAAAATAACAATAGGAGGAAATAAGATGACTGATTATGAAAAAGTTATGGGACTTGAAGTACATGCAGAATTGTCTACAAAAACAAAAATATTTTGTTCATGTCCTACAGAATTCGGAGGAGAGCCAAACACACATACATGCCCAATCTGCATGGCAATGCCAGGGACTCTTCCAGTATTAAACGAAAAAGTTGTAGAGTATGCAGTAAAAGCAGGTCTTGCAACCAATTGTGAAATATCAAGAAATAGCAAAAATGATAGAAAAAACTATTTTTATCCAGATTTACCTAAATCATATCAAATATCACAATTTGATAAACCTCTTTGTGAGCATGGCTATATCGAAATAGAAGATGATGAGGGGAATCCTAAAAAGATAGGAATAACAAGAATTCATATAGAAGAAGATGCAGGAAAACTAAATCATAATGAATTTGGAGGAGGAAGCTTAGTAGACTTAAATAGAGCTGGAGTACCGTTAATCGAAATAGTTTCTGAACCAGATTTAAGATCTAGTGGAGAAGTGGATAGATATTTAAAAAAATTAAAATCTATACTAGAATATATAGAGGTTTCAGATTGTAAGATGCAAGAAGGCTCTTTTAGAGCAGATGTTAACGTTTCTGTAAGAAAAAAAGGAGCAAAAGAATTTGGAACAAGAACAGAAATGAAAAATATGAATTCCTTTAGAGCAATTTCAAGAGCAATCGAATACGAAGCAGATAGACAAATAGAAGTAATAGAAGATGGAGGAAAAATAGAACAAGAAACTCTAAGATGGGATGATGTTTCGGGAAAAACATTTTCTATGAGAGATAAGGAGGATGCACAAGACTACAGATATTTCCCAGAACCAGATTTAGTTGCTATCCGTTTATCTGACGAGTATATAGAGAACATAAGAAAAAATTTGCCAGAAATGCCTGAAATCAGAAGAGAAAGATATTTAAAGGAATTTAAGCTATCAGAGAAGGATGCTAGACTTTTAACAGATTCTAAATATTTATCAAATATGTTTGAAGCAGCGGAAAAAATATGTGGTAATGCTAAAGCTGTTGCTAATTGGCTTCTTTCAGACATATCTAGAATATTAAATGAAAAAGAACAAGAACCATCGGATATCCCATTTACAGCAGAACATTTAGCAAAATTAGTTGAATTAATTGAAAAAGGAACAATTAGTTCTGCAATAGGAAAAAAGGTTGTAGAGGAATTATTTGAAAATCCAAAAAATCCAGAAGAAATAATAAAAGAAAAAGGATGGATACAAATATCTGATGAAGGAGCTATAAAAGAAGTAGTAAAAAATGTGCTTGAGGCAAATCCTCAATCTGTAGCTGATTATAAAGCAGGAAAAGATAGAGCATTAGGATTTTTAGTAGGACAAGCAATGAAGGCAACAAAAGGAAAGGCAAATCCACAAATGCTAAATAAGATGTTTTTAGAGGAACTTAGCAAGTAATTAATGTACTAGTTTATGGTTGTTAATTATGTGTTAAGTAAGAGTATATGTATACTAAACTGTTTGATGGAGAAAATCTTATCAGATTGCAAGAACTATGCAAATATGCTAAGAAATAAATTAATTTTTCTATACAATAACTAGCAGACAAGTTTTATTAGTATTTGTCTGCTATGTTATGCTTTGACTCATACAATATCAAAAGTGTAGCTTAAATTTTAGTTATCTTTAAAAACGATTCCATCAATACAATTATCAAAAATAAACTGCTTAATTTTTTCTTTATTATTTGTAGTATAAAATTCAGATAATAAGATAGTAAAATCTTTTAGTTTATTATCAGGAACTTTTATAATCCCGCAACCATTTTCAATCATAATTTTATTTGCACATATTGTACTTGTCCTTTTATTGCCATCCCAAAATAATTGGCTTCTCATACCATATAACATGTATTCTATTGCTCTTTCTGTGGCATTCTCTATCTGTAATATACTATTTATTTGTTGTTTTACTTTTTCTTCCGCTGGTATTTCAGGAATATAATCTGTACCAGTTATTTGAACTTCACCTTGTCTTAAAACACCCCAAGCAATACTTTCATTTCTTGCTACAAGTTCATTTATTTTGCATATAAAATGAAGATTAAAATCGTCGTCTATATTATTTATAACATATTTCCAGGCATCTCTTAAATTTAATATACATTGAATCTCATCTATTTTTAAATTTGGAACATTTATACCTTCTAATATAGTTTTAGTCTCTGGAAAAGTTATGTTTAAGCCTTCCATTCTTGCATTAGAATAAACATTATCTACTAAATTTCTTTTTGCTAAAAAAATATTTTGCTCTAAAGTTAAATTGTATTTATTCTTCATATTTATATCACGTCCTTTCTTGGTTTTGTGTGACTTATGATTTTCTACAATAAATTATCTATCAAATCCTTTTTCATTCATTGGTGACTCATAGTTTCTCTTTCTTCTTGTATTAGACAATGCTTTTGCTTTTTCATCTCCTATTTGTTCTAAAAATTTTCTCCTTTCTTCTGAGCTAGAATATTGCTTATCATAGTCTCTTAGATTTTTTTCTTGATTTTTTCTTAATCGTTTAGCCATATCTTTCCAATTTGACATACAGATTCCTCCTTATTTAATCTAGAATAATTATTGAGTATTATACTATAAAATACTAAAAATTACTATACTCATAGATATATATTTTTAATTTAGTAACATTATCGTTGTCGAAATCTGTCGAACGATTTTTCTTGCATTTTACCATAATATGTGATTAAATATAACTTGTAATTGTAATCTATGCAAATTTATTTCAAAGAAATTAGAAAATCTGTGTAAAATAATTTCAATATACTTGTATAAAATCTATATTCACCCCTTATATAAATAATATTAGTATATCCTTAAGAAAGGAGGAGTTTTTAGCATAGATGCAATTATCCATAAACATGAAATTAGCAACTAATACTAATATTAGTTGCTAAAAAAATGTGTAAAAATTCTATTCATTAGTGATGAGGGATATCTCTTCGTATAGTATCTATAGCAATTGCACATATTGCAAAAAATGCTATAAAAAATAAAGAAGATTTAAAAATAGATATGCCTATGTAAAACAAATCAATATTATGTATAGAATGATATACACTAAGTATTAGAGCAGAGAGTAACACTAATATAAAACAAAATTTTAAACCATCAAAAAGAACTTTAGAAATAGACGAATCCATATTTTTAAATTTATTAAAAACAAATTTCATAATTAATCACATTCCTTTCCCAGGCACAAATTGTTTGAAAAAGAATTAAATTTTGAGAAGTAAAACAAGATTAAAAGTACAATGTACGTATGGATTAAATTTTAAGCAAAGTCTGACAACATCAAAAATATAATTATTTTTCAACCCTAAGCCCATTTCAAATAGAATTCTAGTACAAACAACTGTTACTACTCCAAATATATAATTGTGAGAGTAGTAACAATCAAACAACAATCATAAAACTATATTAACATAATAATCAAAACAAATCAAAGGAAATTTGTACCAAAAAATAAAGTAGTTATGTTTTATAGTATTATAGGAATTATTAAATAGAGTATTAAAGACTAAAAAAGAATAGAAAAGAAAAAAGATTGCAAAGTAAAAACTTTTGCAATCTTTGGTCATAAAAAACTGTGCACAATTTTTTATGTACTATGCATTTGCTGCATTTAATTTTTTAGCTAAATTAGATTTTTTTCTAGCAGCAGTATTTTTTACAATAACACCTTTTGTACAAGCTTGATCTATTTTTCTTGTAGCTACTGAAAATAATTTTGTAGCTTCTTCAACATTTTTGTTTTCTAAAGCTTCTTCAAATCTTCTTATAGCTGTTTTGTATTCAGATTTAATCATATTATTTCTTAATGTTTTCTTTTCGATAACACTAACTCTTTTTATAGCTGATTTTATGTTTGGCATATTTTGCACCTCCCTTTAAGTAAAGTTAATTTAACAAACATAATTTTACCATAAATATACCAAATTTGCAAGCATTTTACAAAATTTAATTTTTTAATAAGTATTACTTGAAAAAAAGCATAAATCAATATATAATATAAATACCATTAAAAGTTGCATTGCAGAATAAAGCAAAGCACTTATAATTAATTTAAACAATAGCAAAAAGCAGAAATTGGAAGGAGAGATTGTTATGAATATAAAAATAACAAGTAAAGAATTAGAAGCTACAGAAGCAATAAAAGATTACATCGAGAAAAAAGCAGAAAGATTAGTAAAATATTTCGGAGACGATTTTGATGTAAATGTAACTATAAAAACAGAAGGAAGCGATAAAGTTGCAGAAATGAGCATCAAAGCAGATACAGAAGACTTTAGAGCAGTAACTGCACATAAAGACTTATATGCGGCAATAGATAAAGATATAGACATTTTAGAGGGCCAAGTTAGAAAAATGAAAACAAAAAAAGATAAACAAAATATGACAGAATCAATAAGAATAAAAGAAGAAGCAAAATCACAAGATACAGAGGTAACTGACGAAATAGTAAAAGTTTTATATTATGATATAAAACCAATGACACCAGAAGATGCAAAATTAAAATTACAAGAACAACCACAAAATAGATTTTTAGCATTTATAGATGTAGACACAGGAAAAACAAATGTAATCTATAGATTAAAAGACAACAAAAATTATGGCTTAGTAGAACCAGAAGGATAGAAAAAAATAATTAAAAATTCTTAAAAAAAGCAACCTTTTTAAAATTTAATCTAAAAAGGTTGCTCTTTTACGTGAAATTAGCAAAACATATAAGTATACTAAAGCTAATAAACTAATATTTATTGCTAATAAAAAGTCCTACGCAAAAACTATTTCATTTGGTTTTCAGCTTGTTGTATTAATTTTCTAACCATTTGTCCACCTATTCTACCAGCGTCTCTTGAAGATAAATCTCCATTATAACCTTGTTTTAGGTTAACACCAACTTCGCTAGCTACTTCATATTTGAATTTGTCTAGAGCTTCTCTAGCTTCTGGAACAACTTTTTGATTGCTGTTTGAGTTTGCCATTCTAATTCACCTCCTAGAATGTGAAATTTATTATTTGTACTAATGAAAAAGTTCAAATACTTTTTCATTACATATCATGCACCGATATGTAAAAAATAAACTGGAAATTTTTGAGAAAAATTATTAATTTTTGCTTGCAATAAACAAATATAGTGATATAATGAAAGTCCAAGTAAAGATTTAGGAAGGAAGAATGTAACAATGTACAAATTGATTGCAATAGACTTAGATGGTACATTACTTAACACATATGGACAAATATCTCAAAAAAATAAAGAAGCATTATTAAAAGCAGCACAAAACGGAGTAGAGATAGTACTGGCTTCTGGCAGACCAACAAATTCTGTAAAAAACATAGCAAATGACTTAGGAAAAAATAAATACATAATTTGTGGAAATGGTTCTTTAATTTATGATTTACAAAAAGAACAAATAATATACGATAAATTTATAGAAAAAAGAAAAGCACTTCAAATAATAGAAATATGCGAAAAAAATAGTATATATTACAATCTTTATACAGAAAATATGGTTATAGCAAAAAACTTAGATAATAATGTTTTATTCTATCAATATGAAAACGCCAATAAAATAGAAAGTAAAAAAACAAAAATAAACCTTGTAGAAGATATATACAAATATGTAGAAAACTTAGAAAACGAAAACATTCTAAAATTTACTATTAGTGACAAGAATAGTATTATATTTAATAGTTGCATAAAAAAATTAAGAGAGATAAAAAACATAGATGTATTAGATGTAGCACATATGTCTAGAAAAGTAATAAAATCTGGAACAGAAGAAATAACAATAGGATACTATTACACAGAAGTATCAAGCCAAAATGTAGATAAATGGAATGCAATAGAATGGCTATCAAAAGAGCTAGGAATAAATAAGGAAGAAATAATGACAATTGGAGACAATGTAAACGACAAATTAATGATAGAAAATGCAGGAATGGGAATAGCAATGGGAAATAGTGCTCCATACATAAAAGAAATTGCAGATAAAGTAGTAGCAAACAATAATGAAGATGGTGTAGCAGAAGCAGTAGAAATAGCAATTAAATAAGATTTAGGAATATATAAAAATAAATTGCACAAACTAATTAAGAAATTAGGAGGTGCAATTTTTATGGGCAAGAAAAAACAATACAATGAGATTAAAAAAAACGAAATAGAAAAAGACAATGTGGGGCAAAACTCTAGTAAGATAGGAATGGACAAAGAAGATGATTACGAAGACACAACAAAATATGGAGAATTTGTATCATCATATTTTGCATGGCTTCCGCCAGAAAAGCAGAAACAAAGAGCAAAAGAAATAGACAATATGACTAAGTAGATTTCGCAATTGGGGACGGGCTTATTTTGCGCAGATACTATTTTGATGTTCCAGTAAATTTATATAATTAAATATGCGCAAAATAAGTCCGTCCCCAATTGCGAAAAAATTTGAAAAAACTATTGACATTTCTAAAATAAAGCGTATAATATATATTATAGGTCAAAGAAAGTCAAAGTCAACAATAAATAATATGAGACAATAAAATTCATAAAAATAAATTAAACTTAGAACTAATGAAAAACAAAGTTTAATAAATATAAAAGTAGAATGGAAGTGATAGAAATGCGAATGTCAGATATGATAGAAGAATTTATAAAAGAACTATTTAATGACGATGACTATGTAGAAATTCAAAGAAATGATTTAGCAGAACATTTTAATTGTGTGCCATCACAAATTAATTATGTAATATCAACTAGATTTAAACCGTCTCAAGGCTACTATGTAGAAAGCAAACGAGGAGGCGGTGGCCATATAAGTATTAAGAAAATAAATACTACAAAAAGCAATTACCTAATGCATACAATATCAAGCGTTGGAGATACAATTACATCGCAGGAAGTAGATATATTCTTAAGTAATTTTCTATCATATGGAGTCGTAACAGAAAAGGAGGCAAAACTTATAAAAGTTGCAACAAGTGACAATGTTCTTACAGTACCACAGGATATAAAAGATAAATTGCGAGCAAAAATTTTTAAGAATATGCTAATAAATTTAGTAGAAGATTGATAATAAGATAATACTTTTAAGTAATTCAATATAACATATTGTAACAAAAAAGAAATTTTAAAGATAAAAAATAATAATATTAAAGGAGGTTTTTATTATGATGTGTCAAAATTGTGGAAAAAACGAGGTTACATTTAGATTTACACAAGTTATAAATGGTGTAAAAAAGGAGATGAATCTTTGCGATAAATGTGCAAGAGAATTAGGATTAAAAGATATGAGTTTTAGTATGCCAATAAGCTTTTCAAGCTTTTTAGGAGATTTCTTTAATGATTATGAAAGCAGCTTGTTACCAAGCTTTATGGGAACTCAGGCTCTAGAATGCAAAAACTGCGGAACTACATTTGAAGATTTTATGAATAGGGGAGAATTTGGCTGCATGGATTGCTACGAAACATTTGAAGATAGAATAGCACCACTTTTAAAGAATTTACAAGGCGCAAACAAACATACAGGAAGAAAATATAGAGAAATAGAATCAGATAAAACAGATAAAAAAGCAAGAAGAACAGTAAATAAAGAAGAAACAGAATTAGAAAAATTACAAAAAGAATTACAAAAAGCTATAAAAGATGAAAGGTACGAAGATGCTGCCAAAATCCGTGATCAAATAAAAAAAGTAGAAAAAGACCAAAAGGATAAAAACAACTAAATACAATTTACGGCAACTAGTATTTTAAGTTAAGTAATGTGCACGGTAAAAATATGAAATATAAGAAAAACAAGACTAAGTGAGGAGGAAATTATATGTCAAATTGGTATTTACAAAATGGAAAAGATTCTGATGTAGTAATTAGTTCTAGAGTAAGATTAAATAGAAATTTAATAGGGTATAATTTCTTAAAGAAATGTACAAAAGAAGAAAAAGAAAGCATCTTGGAAAAAATAAAAGAAATAGTTCCAAGTTTAGGATATGGCTTAAAATATATTAATTTAGAAGATTTAGATAATGTTACAAAGCTAAGTTTAGTAGAAAAACATCTAGTAAGTCCAGAATTTGTAATGGATGACAAAAATCCAAAAGCAATTATCTTAAACGATGATGAAAATATTTGTATAATGCTAAATGAAGATGACCACATAAAAATTCAAGTATTTAGTGCAGGTCAAGAATTAGAAAACTTAAACAATTTAATAATAGAACTAGATGAAAAAATGGGAGAGATGCTAGAATATGCATATAGTAAAGAATTTGGATTTTTAACATCATCACCATTAAATATAGGAACAGGAATGAAGGCATCAGTAATAGTACATTTGCCAGCATTAACAATGACAGGAAACTTATCAAAAGTTTTAAGAATAATAAACAATTTAGGAATGAGTATTAGAGGAGTATATGGTGAAGGTACGCAAAATCAGGGAGATTTGTACCAAATTTCAAATAATCAAACAATTGGACTAAGCGAGAAAGAAATAATGTTAAATGTAAGAAACATTTCAGAAAAAATAATAGAACAAGAAAGAACAGCAAGAAAATTTCTAGTAAAAAAAGAAATAGAGTTAGAAGACAGAGTATATAGAGCATATGGATTATTAACAAATGCAAGAAAAATTTCATCTGACGAATGCAAAAAACTAATTTCAGAAGTAAAATTAGGAGTAGACCTAGGAATAATAAAAGAATTAGATGACAGCAAAATTAGAAAAATAGAACTATACACAAAAGCAGGAAATTTACAAAAATACGTAGGAAAAGCAATGGAAGGATACGAAAGAGAAATAAAAAGAGCAGAAATAGTAAAACAAATAATACGTTAATGCGCAAATGGGGTCTGACCCCATTTGCGCAAAAAAGGAAGGTGATTTTTATGGTATATAAATTTACAGCTAGGGCTGAAAAGGCACTAGAAATTGCAAATGAGCTTGCATTAGAGCTTGGGCATAATTACATAGGTACGGAGCATATTTTTTACGGATTAGTAGCAGAAGGAACAGGTGTAGCTAGTAAAGTGTTAGAAAACCAAAATGTTACAGATGAAGCAATATTGCAAGAAATTGAAATGTTAATTGGAACTGGTGAAGCTTTAAATTCTAATGAGTCATTAGGTTTTACACCTAGAAGTAAAAGGGTTATAGAAAATGCTTTTTTAGAGGCACGTAAACTTGGAAGTGAATTTATTGGAACAGAGCATTTACTTATTGGTATAATGCAAGAAGGAGATAGTATTGCAGTAAGAATAATGTTAGACTTAAATGTAAATCCTAGAAATCTATACAATGAAATAGCAAAAGTGCTTAATGAAGATGGAACAGATTCAAATTCATTTAAAGGAAATGCAGATAAAAATTTAGGCAGCTATAATTCTACACAGACTTTAAATCAATTTGGTACAGACTTAACTAAACAAGCACGTGAAGGTAAACTTGATCCTGTAATAGGAAGAAAAAATGAAATTGATAGAGTTATTCAAATTTTATCAAGAAGAACTAAAAACAATCCTTGTTTGATTGGTGAACCAGGTGTTGGTAAAACAGCAGTAGTAGAAGGGTTAGCAGAAAAAATAGTTAGTGATGATGTTCCTGAAATGCTAAAAAATAAAAGAGTGGTTACGCTTGATATTTCTGGAATGGTTGCAGGTGCTAAGTATAGAGGAGATTTTGAAGAAAGAATAAAGAAATGCTTGGCAGAAGTAAAAAAGGCTAAAGACGTTATTTTATTTATTGACGAAATTCATACTATAGTTGGTGCAGGCTCTGCCGAAGGAGCTGTTGATGCAGCAAATATTTTAAAGCCACTTTTAGCAAGAGGGGAAGTACAAGTTGTTGGAGCGACTACATTAAATGAGTATAGAAAATACATCGAAAAAGATAGTGCATTAGAAAGAAGATTTAGCCCAGTAACAGTTGGCGAGCCAACAGAAGAAGAAACTATCAAAATTTTGGAAGGACTAAGAGATAAATACGAAGCTCATCATAATGTAAAAATTACAGAAGGAGCTATAAAAGCGGCTGTAGAGTTATCTACGAGATATATAAACGACAGATTTTTGCCAGACAAGGCAATAGACTTAATGGATGAAGCGGCTTCAAGAGTTAGAATGAGAACATTTACAATGCCAGATAGCATAAAAAATATTGAAGATAAAATAGCTACTTTGGATAGAGAAAAGGAAGAAGCAATAAGAGTACAAGACTTTGAAAAAGCTGCAACACTAAGAGATAAAGAAAATGAGCAAAAAGAAAAACTAGAAAAAGAAAAGAAAAAATGGCAAAATAAAAATAGCAAAAATGTATTAAATCTTACAGATGAAGACATTGCAGAGGTTATAGCAAGCTGGACAGGAATACCAGTAAATAAAATAACACAAGACGAAAACGAAAAATTAAAACATTTGGAAGAGACTCTTCATAAAAGAGTAATTGGACAAAACGAGGCAGTAGAAGCTGTTAGCAAAGCAATAAGAAGAGGAAGAGTTGGATTAAAAGATCCAAATAGACCAATAGGCTCATTCTTATTCTTAGGTCCAACAGGTGTAGGAAAAACAGAGCTTTCAAAAGCATTAGCAGAAGCACTTTTCGGAAATGATGAAGCAATGATAAGAGTAGATATGTCTGAATATATGGAGCCACATTCTGTTGCAAAACTAATTGGTTCACCTCCAGGATATGTTGGATATGATGAAGGAGGACAACTAACCGAAAAAATAAGAAGAAAACCATATTCAGTAATACTATTCGACGAAATCGAAAAAGCGCATCCAGATGTAATGAATATGCTTTTACAAATACTAGATGACGGAAGGCTTACTGATGCACAAGGTAGAACAGTAAACTTTAAAAATACAGTTATAATTATGACATCAAATGTAGGAGCAAGAATGATTACAGATAAAAATGTGCTAGGATTTAGTCAAGGGACAGATAGTAAAGAAGGCAAGGAAAAGGAATATGAAAGCATCAAAAAAGATGTAATGGCAGAACTAAAGAAACAATTTAGACCAGAATTTATAAATCGTATTGATGATATAATAGTATTCCATAAACTAACAGATGAAGATATTTCACAAATTATAGAAATAATGCTAAGACAAGTACAAAATAGACTAAAAGAGAATGAATATAATGTGGAAATTGATAAGTCTGTAAAAGACTTAGTTGCTAAAAAAGGCGTAGATACAAATTATGGTGCGCGACCATTAAAGAGAGCTATACAAAGTAATATAGAAGACAAAATAGCAGAGGCAATACTTGATGGGAAAATAATGCCACATAAAAAGGTAAAAATAGTAGCTGAAAATGAGAAAATAAAGGTTGAATAAACAAAAAATGCGCAATTGGGGACGGGCTTTTTTGGCGCAAGTTAATTATAAATTCATTAAAATATTAGAATTATATTTGCGCCAAATAAGCCCGTCCCCAATTGCGCATTTTTTGTTTAAAAAGTTGTAAAAAGTGGTATAATATGGTAGAGTAGTAAAGATAAAATTTTTTAGAGCATAAATTTGCTAGAACGGAGGTAAGTATGAAAAAAGGTAAAATAGTTTTGGTAGGAACAGGTTTTGTAGGTATGAGCATGGCGTATTCTATGCTTAATAGAGGTGGAATAAATGAACTTGTATTAGTGGATTTAGATAAGGATAAAACGATTGGAGAGGAAATGGATTTATCGCATGGACTTCCATATGCACCACAAAAGATGGTTATTAAAGCAGGGGACTATAGTGACTGTAAAGATGCACAAATAGTAGTAATTACAGCTGGAGCAGCGCAAAAACCAGGTCAAACCAGGTTAGAACTTGCAGAGACAAATACAAAAATAATGAAGAGTATTACAGAGCAAATTATGGCAAGTGGTTTTGATGGAATTATAATTGTTGCCACAAATCCAGTGGATTTAATGACATATGTGGTATCAAAAGTATCTGGACTTCCTAAAAATCAAGTTTTTGGTTCAGGAACTGTTTTAGATACAGCAAGGCTTCGTTACTTAATGGGAGATTATTTTAAAATATCAAGCAAAAATATACATGCATATATTATGGGAGAGCATGGAGATTCTTCATTTGTTCCATGGGAACATGCATATATTGGCTGTAAAAAAGTTAAAGACATTATGAGAGACAACAATCATCCAATTTCTGATTTGGATAAAATCCATAAGGGAGTTGTAAATGCGGCATATGAAATAATAGATAAGAAAAAAGCAACATACTATGGTATAGGAATGGCATTAAACAGAATTGTAAGAGCAGTACTTGATAATGAAAATTCTATTCTTACTGTGTCTACTTATTTAGAAAACAACCAATATGGTCAAAATGATATTTACATTGGTGTGCCAGCAGTTATAAATGTTAAAGGTGTGCGTGAACTTTTAAAATTAGAACTAACGGAAGAGGAACAGGAAAAATTAAATAATAGTTGCAGTATTATAAAGAAGATGAGAGAAGATTCAATAGATAAGATAATAGAAGGAAAATAATAATATTATATACAGATAAAGGACACACAATGTACACAAATAAGTAGGATAATTTGAAAAGATTTAGAAAAATTATGTAATAGAAAATAAAAGGTCCCCAATAGGGACCTAATGTTTGAAGTTTATGGTAACCGTTTTTTTATGAAGAAAATTTCTTCTGGATCATCAGGCTGAATTGTAAAAGCAACATTAGGATGCGAGATTTTAAGCACCTGATTCCACTCAGCTATGCCAACCTGGTTCTTTTCTGGATATGTACGAAGACATATAAAATTAGAATTCTTTGAACCAAAGAATAAATGAGTTTGGCGAAGTTGCTTCTCTTGCTTTGGTCTAGAATTTAAATATAAGTCAACAGCTGCTTGAAAATCCAGAAACAACCATGCATTTTTAGCACTATCACCTAAGGATGAAATTACATCAATTGCTGTTTGGCCAACTGGAATATAAGTTACCTCTTTCTTCATGATTATACCTCCTTTAGTAGAAGAAAGGTTAATAGTTACAAAATGAGCATGGCTCATACTTATATTATAATGTATTTTACATAAATAATCAAATATATTTAACTATATATAATAGTTTATGACAAAGTATAGTATATTTTAAAGAACTAAGTAACCATAGTAAAAAATAAATATGAGGAGAGAATGAATGACAAGAACAAAATTAAAAGATAGAATTTTGCCTACATATACAAGAGGCGAAGAAATTTTTAATATGACATCGCATATAGTAGGAGCAGTACTTGGGGTTGTTGCCATTGTACTATGCGTTATTATGGCAGCAGTACATGGAAATGCATATGGGGTTGTAAGCAGCGCAATTTACGGAACAACAATGCTAATTCTATATACAATGTCTAGTATATATCATGGACTTAGTCCTAAACGTACTAGCAAAAAAGTAATGCAAGTACTAGATCATTGCACAATTTTTTTACTTATTGCTGGCTCATATACACCATTTGCACTATGTACGTTTAGAGAGTATGACACAGCTACAGGTTGGACAATATTTGGAATTATATGGGCAATGGCAATACTAGGCATAGTACTAAATGCAATCGACTTAAAAAAATATAAAAAATTCTCAATGATTTGCTATCTTGGTATGGGATGGGCAATAATTTTTAAAGCGAATCTATTACCAGTCTTATTACCAACTCCTGGATTAGTATTGCTAGTAGCGGGAGGAATTGCATATACTGTAGGAGCAATTCTTTATGGAATTGGAAAAAAACACAAATGGATGCATTCTATATTTCATTTATTTATACTATTAGGTAGTTTACTACATTTCTTCTGCATATTACTTTATGTAGTGTAGAGTTTGCAGTAAAAAATAGATTACTTTGAAATAAAAATTATAGATTATGAACAAAAATGACAGTTGAAAACATTGAAAGGAAAAAATTAATTATATGTCAAGAAAATAATAACATAAAAAGTAAAAGGGTAATTGTATGAATAAAACATTGTGATTTGCATAAAAATGTGATATAATTGAAAATATTAGTAACTCATAGTTGAAATCTATCTAAAAGAAAGGGAGACATTATGAATGTAAAAAAACAAAAAAAGATGGAGCGGTGCATAATTTTATGTACAATAATTTTTCTATTTATGCTAATATTTAGTGGCTGCGGGGCGAAAAACAAGATTATATGGAACTACAACAAAGAAGAAAAATCTATAGATATTATTAATTTATCAGAAGATGATATAATAGTAGATGTAGAAATTTCTATAGAGGGGCAACCAATAAATGAAAAGGATTTGCTTCAAGCATCAGAGGAAATGTCAGTAGGAGGCATTGATGATGTGAATGAAATTACAAATGTAGATATTAACGCAACTTATCTCAGTAACATGCTGAACGCAGATGTTGCTATACTTGTTTCTCTAATATTTGAAATCGTAGCATTCCTTGTAGGATTTTTGGTAGGAAAATCAATGTAGAAAAATAAAGAAAAAAGTTGCTGGAAGTTAATACTTCTGGTAACTTTTCTTTATTGTATAGGAAAATAAAATTATTATAAAGCAGATAAGTTGTTATTAAATAATCTATGCTTACAAAAATTCTAAAAAAACTGTACTATTTTCAAAAAATAGTATATAATAGTAACGTGTTTAACCGACAGGCTTATATTCTTAATTAAGAATGTACTGTGAAAACAATAAAAAATATAGCAATAAAAGTTATATTAAAGAAGGGTAGTAAACATGAAAGATTTAAAAGATTACAAAAATTTTAACAGAAAGGAAAATTTGAAATTTGCATCAAAAGTTGTACATGGGGGAGAAGGAGTTGACCCTGCAACAGGTTCAATAAGTTTTCCAATTTATCAAACAGCAACATTTAAGCACAGCGCAATTGAAACAAGAGATCCATACAATTATTCAAGATGCATTAATCCAACAAGGGAAGAACTTGAAAAAACAATGTGCATATTAGAAGAGGGCACAAGAGCATTTGCAGTAAATTCAGGAATGGCTGCAATCACATTAGTATTTTCTCTATTAAAACCAGGAGATCATATAGTAATGTCTGATGACATCTATGGTGGTACATTTAGAGAGGTAAATGAAGTATTAAGTGTAAATGGAGTAGAATATGACAGTATAGATTTATCTAATACAGAGTTATTAAAGAAAACATTAAGACCAAACACAAAGATGATATTTATAGAAACTCCAACAAACCCAATGATGAAAGTTGCAGATATAGAGAAAATAGCTAAAATTGGACATGAGGCAGGTGCAATAGTTGTAGTAGATAATACATTTTTGACACCATATTTCCAAAAACCACTCACACTAGGAGCAGATATTGTTATTCATAGTGGTACAAAATATTTAGCAGGACATAATGATGTTCTTGCAGGAATTGTTGTCGTTAAAGACAGCAAAATAGGAGAAAAGCTAGAAATACAAATGTATATATATGGTGCAGGGCTTGGACCAATGGACTCATGGATAATGCTTAGAGGAATAAAAACATTGGCATTAAGAATGGACAGGCATGCACAAAATGCAATGAAAGTTGCAAACTGGCTTCGTAACCAACCAAAAGTAGAAAAAGTATATTATGTAGGTTTCGAAGATCACAAAGATTATGAAGTAACCAAAAAACAAACTACAGGTTTTGGTGGAATGATATCATTTAAAGTAGATAGCACAAAAACCGTAAATGATATATTATCTAGACTAAAACTAATTATATTTGCAGAAAGCTTAGGAGGAGTAGAAAGTTTAATCACTCATCCAGTAAGTAGAACACATACAGAAATCTTAGAAGAAGTAAGAGAAGCATTAGGAATAACAGATACACTTTTACGTTTATCTGTTGGAATTGAAGACGCAGACGATATCATAGCAGATTTAGACCAAGCAATGAATGGTGAGAAAGAATTATAGGAAGGAATGAATTAATATGACTAAATTTACCAAAATGCAAGCATATGGAAACGATTATGTATATATAGATGCAATAAATCAAAAGATAGATAATGTAAATGAACTTGCAAAATATGTAAGCGATAGACATTTTGGAATAGGCTCAGATGGAATGGTACTAATTTGCAAATCAGATGTAGCGGACTTTAGAATGAGGATGTTTAATCCAGATGGAACAGAAGGAGAAATGTGTGGAAATGCTTTACGTAGCTTAAGCAAATATGTATATGATCACAGATTAACAGATAAAACAGAATTAGATATAGAAACACTTGGAGGAATTCAGCATGTTAAATTAACAGTAGAAGATGGAAAAGCTGTTAATATAGAAGCAAATATAGGAGAGCCAGTATTAGATACTAGAAAGATTCCAGTAAATACCAATTTACCAGAATTTATAGAGCAAGAAGTAAAAGTGTTAGACAAAACATTTAAAATAACAGCTGTATCATGGGGAAACCCACACTGTGTAATGTTCTTAGATAGCACAGAAAATATGGATGAATTTGATGTAGAAAAGTATGGCAAAGCCATAGAATACAAAACAGATTTATTCCCAAATAAAACAAATGTAACATTTGCTCAAGTAATAGACAGAAATAATATTAGAATGAGAGAATGGGAAAGAGGAACAGGAGAGACCATTGGTTGCGGAACAGGTTCTTGTACAGCAACAGTGGCAGCAGTGCTAACAGACAAATGCGATAGAAATGTAAATGTGCATCAAATAGGAGGAATTCTAGAAACTAATTGGGACGAAGAAACAGGCAAGATGTTTATGAAAGGCCCATCACATACAGTGTTTGAATCAGAAATTGATGTGGACAGAATAATAAACAAAAAACAAAATCGAATTACAAAATTAAGTAAATTATTAGAAAATGTAAATTACGAATTAGTAAAAGGTAGCCTAGACATAGATATAGCAGATGTAAAAGACGATTCTAGAAAAATAGAAGAAAACGATTTATACATTGCCAAAGTTGGAACAACATCTAATTCTCATAAATTTATACCAGATGCAATAAAAAAAGGCGCAAAGGCTATAGTAATAGAACAAGATGTAGATATAAAGGAAGATGTTACAGTAATAAAAGTTAATTCTTCAAGAGAGGCAATGGCATATATTTCGTCTGCATATTTTGACCATCCAGCTGAAAAACTAATTACCATAGGAGTAACAGGAACTGCAGGAAAAACTTCTACTACAACAATTTTAAAGAAAATGCTAGAAGAAGCAGGCAACAAAGTAGGATTAATTGGTACAATTGGTGCATTTATAGATAAAACAAAAATAACGCTTCACAATACAACACCTGAGAATTACGAAGTACAAAAATTATTTAGTAAAATGGTAGACGAAGGTTGTAAATATGCAATAATGGAAGTATCTTCACAAGGATTAAAAATGCATAGAGTAGACGGATTTACATTTAATTATGCAGTATTTACAAATATATCAAATGAACACATTGGACCAAACGAGCATGAAAGTTTTGAAGAATACATGTATTGCAAGAGTTTATTGTTCCAAAAATGTAAAGTGGGAATAATAAATGTAGATGATGAAAACTGGAAAAACATTACAAAAAATCATACATGTAAAATAATTAAATTTGGTGTAAATAGCGACAAAGTAGACATGAAAGCAACAAACATTAAGTTTATTATGACACATGACTTTTTAGGAATGGGATTTGAAACAGAAGGAAAACTAAATGATAATTTTGAAGTTGCAATTCCAGGAAGATTTTCAGTATATAACTCATTATGTGCAATTACGATTGCAAATGAATTAAAAATAAATACAGATGCAATGAAAAGAGCATTAACAAAAGTATTTGTTAAAGGTAGAATGGAACTTGCTGTTTCAAACGATACTTATAAACTAATAATAGACTATGCACACAATGAAGATGAAATGACAAACTTAATGGAAACAATTATGGAATATAAACCAAAAAGAATAGTTTGTATATTTGGAGGAGGCGGAAACAGAGCCAAATCTAGAAGATATGACATGGGAGAAATATCTGGTAAGTATGCAGGACTTACAATTCTTACAGAGGACAACCCTCGTTTTGAAGAATTAGAGTCAATTAATAATGACATTATAATCGGATTAAATAAAAGTAATGGTAAATACATTACAATTAATGATAGACAGGAAGCAATAGAATATGCAATGAAAAATGCAAAAGAAGGAGACATCATACTTCTAATAGGAAAAGGACATGAGCAATATCAAGAAATAAAAGGTGTACAATATTACTGGGACGAGAGAGAAGCGGTAAAGAAAGCAGAAGAGAAATTGTACAAATAAATTAATTTTATGACTTGATTAATGATTATAAATAAAGCAAAAACTAGGACTTTTTATAAGTTCTAGTTTTTTATCTAATAGGAAATTTCTCTAACGAAAACTTTACTGGCAAAATATGGTAAAAATAAAAAGAGGCATAACAA
>CALXND010000005.1 GCA_944389655.1 uncultured Clostridia bacterium
TTTATAGAATTCAGTTCTAGCCATATCTGCTCCACCTAATCTTCCAGATACTGAAGTTTTTATTCCTAAAGCACCTGATTTCATAGTTTTTTGCATACATTGTTTCATAGCTCTTCTGAAAGAAATTCTTCTTTCTAATTGGCCAGCTATATTTTCTGCAACTAACTGAGCATCTAAGTCTATATTTTTTACCTCAACTATATTTAGATTTACTTCTTTTCCTATCATTTTTTGTAATTCATTTTTTAAGCTTTCAGCTAAGTTTCCACCTTTTCCTATAATAATACCAGGTTTTGCGGCATAAACATTAACTCTTACAAATTTTGCTGTTCTTTCTATTTCTATTTTAGAAATACCAGCTGTATATAATTTTTTCTTTACATACACACGGATTTTGTGATCTTCTACTAGGTAATCTGCAAAATCTTTTTTATTTGCATACCATTTAGAATCCCAATCTTTTATAACACCAACTCTTAATCCATGTGGATCCATTTTTTGTCCCATTTTGTAAATGTCCTCCTTCCCTTTCTACTAATCTCTTTCTCTTAATTTTATTGTAATATGACTTGTTCTTTTTCTAATTCTAAATGCTGATCCTTTTGCAGCAGGTCTTATTCTTTTTAGTGTTGGACCTTGATTTGCATATATTTCAGCTACATATAATTTATCATGAGCCATATTATGGTTGTTTTCAGCATTTGCTATGGCTGATTTTAATAATTTTTCTAATATTTCTGATGAAGCTTTTGGTGTGTATTTTAGAATTGCTAGAGCTTCTGTAACGTCTTTACCTTTAATTAGGTCTGCTACTATTTTTACTTTTCTTGATGAAATTCTAGCATATTTTAGTGTAGCTTCTGCTTGTGGTATTCTATCCATTACTTCTTCCACTCGAAATTACCTCCTTTTATAATATGCAGGATATTCCTATTTTTTTGTAGTTGTTTTGTCTCCTGCGTGTCCTTTAAATGTTCTTGTAGGTGCAAATTCACCTAATTTATGTCCTATCATTTCTTCTGATATATACACTGGTACATGTTTTCTTCCATCGTGTACAGCTATTGTGTGTCCAACCATTTGTGGATATATTGTAGAAGCTCTTGACCATGTTTTTAAAACTTCTTTTTTGCCGCTTTCGTTCATTGCTTCTATTCTTTTTAGTAGTTCAGGAGCAACAAATGGTGGTTTTTTGCTTGATCTTGACATTTAACATTTCCTCCTATTCTTAATATTAATTCTATACTCTCCTATTATTTTATAGTAAAAATCGCAAGATTTTTGCTATAAAACAAGGTTAATTTACCTTAGGCCGTGCAAATTTGCGAAGCAATTTGCTACAAAAGACCGTCGTAACGTCCAATTATATTATTTTCTTCTCTTTACTATAAATTTATCAGTTCTATGATTTTTCTTTCTTGTCTTGTATCCAAGTGCTGGTTTACCCCAAGGTGTCATTGGTCCTGAATGTCCAACTGGAGCTCTACCTTCACCACCACCATGTGGGTGATCTACTGGGTTCATAACAGAACCTCTAACTGTTGGTCTCCATCCCATATGTCTTTTTCTTCCTGCTTTACCTATTTTAACGTTTTCATATTCTTGGTTTCCAACTGTTCCTATTGTAGCTCTACATATAGACATTACAAGTCTCATTTCTCCTGATGGTAATCTTACATGAGCATATTTTCCTTCTTTAGCCATTAATTGAGCTTCTTGTCCGGCTGCTCTTACTAATTTTCCACCTTGACCTGGATTTAATTCTATATTGTGTATCATTGTACCAACTGGAATATTTTCTATTCTCATACAATTTCCTGGTTTGATATCTGCTTTTTCTCCAGATATAACCTTATCACCATCTGTTAAACCAACTGGTGCTAAGATATATGCTTTTTCTCCATCCTCATATTGGATTAAAGCTATATTAGCACTTCTGTTTGGATCGTATTCGATACCAATAACAGTTGCTTCCATGTTATCTTTATTTCTTTTAAAATCTACTATTCTGTATTTTTGTCTGTTTCCTCCACCTTGATGTCTTACTGTGATTTTACCTTGTGCATTTCTTCCTGCTTTTTCTTTTTTCTTTGCTAATAAAGATTTTTCAGGAGTTTTTTTAGTAATTTCACTATAGTCTAAGACTGTCATATTTCTTCTTGATGGAGTATAGGCTTTAAATCTTTTCATTTTTTCTCCTTTCTTGAAATTAATGAAAAACTTCGTATTACTTCGTCAATCTTTCGTAAAAAATTCTCGATGTGCAAACGTACTATATGTGGTTTTTTACTCAGATTTCCTTGTACTGCTCGCTTTTGATTAATTTCTTTTATCAATCAATTACTAGCTTTGCAAATGTCTCCTCGATGTCCCTATGTACTATCTCGTCGTCATATTGCTCTCTTTCCTAGTAATACTCGTTTTTGATAAATTCTCTTCTCTAATTTTTTCTTTTTATATTTACGGATTTTTTCCTGCTCCGCATTGCAGATAAAATTTATTCTCCGGGTTCTCTCCCGATAGTTTTATTCTCTTCTTGTTCTTTCTTTAAGTCATCTAATTCTCTCAATTCTTGCACAATTGTTTTCATTGGTTTCAATGGTTTAGTATTTATTATTCCAATTTCAGCTTTCTGTTTTTGCTTTTTAATTTTCACATCAGTTTCTGGTAACGTTGTTCTTCTAATTGGTCTACTATCGACTAGCTCTGGCTCATCTCTTCCCCATCCGCTTGGCGTTGGTTTATTGTATTCCCTTGGATGCAACCAAACAATCTCTTTAGATAAACTTTTTAATGCATTTATTTGCTCGTCTGTTAGTGGAAAACCATTCTCAATCTTAGTTGCCATCAATCTTAATGTATCTGCTAAAACTTTTGCTTTCAATTTTTCTTGTTTATCCATACTACCACCTACTTTTCATCTATAATTTTCAAAAGAATTGTTATTTGTATAGGTGTTATAATATTTCTTTTACTTATTTTCCTAAATCGAATTTTAATTAGTGTATTGCTAGGCAAAATTTAATGCAAATACCGGAGCCGTACTTGGTGTACGGTGAGGATTTTGAATTAAATTTTAACAACGCAAGACGCTGATTTAAATTTGATTTTATTAAGCTCCCATGAATTCATCAATAGAATCTTTATATTTCTTATTTATTTTTACTTCTTTTCCACCCTTTGCAAGGTAAGATTTTTCTGAAGCGTTTGTATCTATTGTAACAATTGCTTTTTTCCAGTCAGATGTTTTTCCAACATTTCTTCCTACTCTTTTTTCTTTTCCTTTTACTGTTACTGTGTTTACATTTAATACTTTTACTTCAAATAATTTTTCTACTGCTCTTTTTATGTCTATTTTTGTAGCTTTTTTATTTACTTTAAAAGTGTACTTTCCATCTTGAATCTCGCCACTTGATTTTTCTGTAACAACTGGTGCTATTATTATATCTTCTGCTACCATTATGCGTACACCTCCTCTAATTTCTTAACAGTATCTAATGTTATAACAAGATTTTTGTATTTTAATAAATCATATACATTTATTGTGTTTACTAAAGTAGTTTTTACTCCTTCAATATTTCTTGCTGATTTTTGAACTGTTTCATTTTTTTCTGGTAAAAGGATTAATGTTTTTCCTTCTACTTTTAAGTTGTTTAATGCTTTTACCATTTCTTTTGTCTTTATTTCTTTTAATGGTAAGCTATCTACAACTACTAATTCTTTTTCTAATACTTTTGAGCTTAAGCAAGATTTAATTGCTAATCTCTTTTCTTTTTTGTTTACAGTATATTTGTATGAACGAGGTTTTGGTCCTAAAGCTATACCACCTTTAATCCATTGTGGAGCTCTAATGCTTCCTTGTCTTGCTCTACCTGTTCCTTTTTGTCTCCAAGGTTTTCTTCCACCACCACGAACTTCTGCTCTTGTTTTTGTGTTTTGTGTACCTTGTCTTTGATTAGCTAAAAAGTTAACTAAAACGCTATGTACTACTGCTTCGTTTGGCTCAATACCAAATATTTCTTCTTTTAGTTCAACTGTGCTAACTTTTTTACCTTGTATATCATATACATCTATATTAGGCATTTCGTTTCTCCTCCTTCTCTATTTTGATTTTACACTTGATTTTAATTTTAGTATTGCACCTTTTGCTCCTGGTACACTACCTTTTACTAATATTACATTTTTGTCTAAATCCACTCTTATAACTTCTAAGTTTTGGATTGTAATTGTTTGAACTCCCATGTGTCCTGGTAATTTTTTACCTTTAAAAACTCTACCTGGTGTTGATGTTGGTCCCATTGAACCTGGTCTTCTATGATACATAGAACCATGTCCCATTGGTCCTCTAGATTGTCCATGACGTTTTATAACACCTTGGAATCCTTTTCCTTTTGAAGTTCCTTGTATGTCTAATTTATCTCCAGTTGCAAATACGTCAGCTTTTAATTCTTGACCTACTGTTATTCCTTCTACTGAGTCTAATCTAAACTCTCTTAAATGTTTTTTAGGTGTAACATTTACTTTTGTAAAATGTCCTTTTCTAGGTTTGTTTAATTTTGTTTCTTTTATATCTCCAAACCCTAATTGGATAGCTTGGTATCCATCTGCATCTATTGTTTTTACTTGTGCTACAACACAAGGTCCAGCTTCTATAACTGTTACTGGAATTACTTTTCCTGCCTCATCAAATATTTGAGTCATTCCAATTTTCTTTCCTATTAATCCTTTATTCATTTTTTCCTCCTAACTATTGGCTGATATATTGTATTGCATTATAAAATGTTATACCAGCTTGGTTTTGATTAATGTTTTATTTTAATGTTTGAATTTAATTTGTAGATAATAAATATATTCTGAAATTCTCCTTCAAACACTTTTACTATAGTTTGATTTCTATATCTACACCTGCTGGTAAACTAATTTTCATTAGATTGTCAACAGTTTTTTGTGTTGGATAAAGAATATCAATAACTCTTTTGTGTGTTCTCATTTCAAATTGTTCTCTTGAATCTTTGTGTTTGTGTGGAGAACGTAAAATTGTTATAACTTCTTTTTCTGTTGGTAATGGAATAGGACCAGATACTTTTGCTCCTGTTTTTTTAGCAGTATCTACTATTATTTGAGCAGACTGTTCTAAAACAACATGATCATAAGCCTTTAATCTTATTCTAATTTTTTCACTTGTTACTGCATTTTCTTTTTTTGCTGCCATTTAAAAATTCCCTCCTTAAAATATAATTTTGTGGTCGGAAGTTATAAACGCACCCTGGTGTTTTGTTGTTTACCAATATAAAAGCCCAAGTTTTGCATGACTACTCTTGGGATAAGTGCTTTATTTTAAACTTACCGCCTTGGTCTTTGCCACGACATACTCCATAAGAGTTCCCTCCATCAAAGCTAGTAAAATAGCCCTGTGTAGCCACATCTTACTTCATCGCCAATTTCATGCTTTTTTATTATACAATGAATACAGCCAAAAGTCAACACTTTTGGCTAATTTTTCTAAATATTGTGTCTGTTTGCATTTTATGTAAAATTATTGTATAATACTATTATACTTAGCCACATGCTAAAGTAGAGTAACCCTCGTGTTTACATTGTAACTCGAAGACCATTTTATAAAAAATTTTGGAGGTAAAACAAAATGGCAAAAACATTTGAACAAGAAGCAAAAGAAACTGCAATGAAGGCAGTTTTAGGAGGATTTGCAAAGCAAATAACACCAGTATCAACATCAATTCCAACTAACTCTTATATGGCCGTAAGCAGGGCTATTCCTATCGTGGGTAAGCGTTATAATTGCTACAAAATAAGCAATATTTCAGGTAAATTACGATTATACTATACCGAAACTTCAACTGTACAAGAAATTTCTAAACTTGCAAATAATATTTTTGCAGTACAAACAAGAAATTCTTATTACATTACAAGAGTTTTAGGAGCAAACGAAGAAAATGTTTATTTTGCAGCTCTTTACGAAAAGCCATGTGTAGGCTATTGTATGAAATGTCAAAAAATTGATTTTACTGATACTGATATGAAAACAATTCTTTGGCAGACGACACCTGTTGTAGAGTCTAAGTTTATATCTGGTTTATATAAAATTAAGACTCAGAACAGCCTCTATGTATGCCTTCCACCAAGATAACATTTTGCCATTAAAAAGAATTATCTTTTTACTCCCTTTGCAATAAGGGAGTTTTTTCTTTTATATAATTCAATGGCAATTATTTTTTCTTTTTATTATATCAATTCTTTTCAATATACTCAGATAAGCATTTAATTTATTTAAGTTTATTAACTATAATCGGAAATATATATTTTTTTGCATTAATAATAATTTTGTGATATAATAGCCAACAGTAATATTTTTACAATTTATGGAGGTACGAATGATTTCAAAAAGTATAGTAAATGTTAGATATGCAGAGACCGATAGAATGGGCATTGTTCATCATTCTGTTTATCCTATATGGTATGAACTTGCTAGAACAGACCTATCAAAGCAAGCAGGTTTTCCATATTCTCAAATGGAAGCAGAAGGAATTATGTTACCATTAGTCGAACTTAATTCTAAATACTATAGCTCTGCATATTATGATGATGAATTAACTGTAACAGCTACAGTGAGTAAATTAACCCCTGTACGAATAGTATTTTATTATGAAGTTTTCAGAAAAAATTCTGATAAACCTATTAATACAGGATATACAGTTCATGCAATTGTAAATAAAGATATGAAACCTATTAATTCTAAAAAGTTGTATCCTAAGATTTATGCAGCTATGGAAAAAATGATGAATTAACTTTATTTTTTAAGTGCGCAATTGGGGACGGGCTTATTTTGCACAATCTAAAAAAGGAGGAGAAATTAATGGCTATTTTTGAAACTATATTAAACGTAGATATAAGTAAAGTAAATGGCGATAGTAAAATTTCTAATAAAGGTATGCTTAGTATTCTTGAAAGTGTGGCATGTATGCATTCTGATAAAGCTGGCTATGGAATAAAGGAAATTCCATTAACTCGACTTTCTTGGATACAACTAAATTGGAAAGTAAAAATTTTAAGAAGACCCTATTATGGAGAAAATTTAAAAATACGCACTTGGGCAAGAATTGATTCTAAGGTTAGCACTCTTCGTGATTTTGAAGTTTTAGATAAAGATAATAATCAATTATGTATTGCAACTACTAGGTGGACTCTAATAAATATTGACACACAATCCTTGACCAAAATTAATGATGATATTATAAACAAATATAATCCCGAAAACATATCTATTATGCCAGACTTTGAATTCAAAAAGTTATCGGAACCTACTGACTTTTCTAATGAATACGTATATACTACTCAAAGAAGAGATATTGATGTAAATAATCATATGCATAATTTAAATTATTTAGATTTAGCTTATGAGGCTTTACCAGAAGATGTTTATAATACAGAAACTTTTAATAATATTGAAATAATGTATAAGAAAGCCATTAGATTAGGTGATACTTCTAAATGCCTATATTCTAAAGAAAATAATATAAATACTGTGGTTATTAAAAGTATGGATAGCAAAGATTTGCATTGTATTATTAATTTGTGGTAATTAAATACATGTAACCAATTACTTAAATTATTTTAGAAACAAAAAATCCAGCTCAATAAGAGTTGGATTTTTTGTTTCTCGGAGTCCTATTTCAGGACACTCTCTTGTTTTTGCTAAGGTTTCTATTTTAGGACACCTTATCTTTTAGCCTAATCATCCAAGATTGAGGACTTGATTCTTTTTTTCCCTTCATTTTTATAACTATAACTTTATACTTGTCATATTCATCAACTAGCATTTCCTCAACAGCGAGCATACTAAAACCTAACCAGCATAAAGCATCTGGGGATAAATCAATTTCCATGAAGTGTGGCCATTTTGCGATTCCATCCGGATGTTCTTCCACAAGTGTTATACTTACCCTCTCAAATTCTTCGATTATAATCGGAAATGCTTCTTTCTCCATTTCTAGAGCATTTACATACTCCATAAAAGAAGTTATCTTATCGAATATAACCTGAGCAGTTACCCTTATAACACCTTCATCTGGTATCCGCTCTTCACAAAATGCTAAATTTTCTTTCATTATTGTTCCTCCTTAGGCATTTAATAATATTATTTAGACATAATATATTATATGTTTTTTTGAAAATTATGTCAAGTGTTTTATTGCACAATATGATTTATATCGTTACAAGATGATGTTTTTAAACATGAAACTCTTTAGAATCATAATAAAATGTATATTTTTCAAGTTTTTTTACAATTTCCTACTTTTTTATTTACTAAAATTATTTTTAATGTTATACTGTAATTGGATTTTAATTGATTATTCTAAAATTATTTTTATAAATGAGGTTTGATTATGATTATTAATAAAAATGTTCTAATTACTGAAAATCCTATAAATGTTACAGAAAAAACGGTGTCTGATGAAAATAGTAAACTTTTTAATTCTTTACCTGTGAAAGATGACAATGATACCGTTATTCAGTCACCTAATTTAATCATAAACTCAGACTCTAGTAATATAATTGTTATCGATGATGAAAAAATTAAAAGTTTACAAAGCAATAAAGAAAAAGCAGTCGAAACTAATTGCTTAGCTTTGACTGTTAGAAAAAATTATAATTTAGCTATTGTTAAGAATAGCATTTTTACTACACTCCGCCTTTCTTGGAAGGTTGCACTTTCTACATTTCTTTTAAATGTGTTAAAATTATTCTTTTAATGTCTTACTTTAATTACTAAAGTAGGATATTATTTTTCTCATAAGACCTCCTAATGTCTTGTTATATAATGAAAGCGTATTTTTTCCCTTATTTTTACTTATTCTCATAAGCTGCTTATCGAATTTTTGCATTATATTTTCTTCATATTCTGCTAATTTTTCTATAAAGCTATATTTATATTTTTCTTGGATCCCCAACATTTTTTTGTAGTTTAAAAATTTTTCTATGTAAAAATCTATTTCTTCTATTGAAGTAAGTCTTGTTACTATTTTGTCAAAATATTTTTTCATTATTAAATCTTGAGTTTCTAGATATATTTCTACAATTTCGTCTTTCAATTGTTTTGATTTTTCTTGACTTAAATTTAATTTGTTCTTTCTATCTAGAATATTATCAAAATTTTTTATTATTTGATTTGTTTTCTCTTCAAATGTATTATATAGTAAATCTTCAAATTCATCATCTATATTTAGTGCAGACTTTACAACTGTATCTTCCCCTAATAGATATATTATTTGTTCCATTAAATTTGTAAGAAGTGGATAAAACTTTGGACTAATTGTATTTAATTCTATTCCGAAGGAATTGACTTTTTCTGGCTCATCTTTCATTAGTCTTGCAGATATATATTGCACTGCTGCTTCATTAATTCCTAATCCTTTTACAGAAAAATCGCCAAAATCGCATAATCCTATTTTTTTAATTTTCCCATTATTCTTCCTAAGCACTTGTAAATAGTGAACTATTTCATGATATAATTGCTCATTTGGCTCCATTATGTCTATATCATCTGAAATATAAATGCTATTATCTTCATAAATATAGTTTATCTGTGCAATATTTTCAGTTATTTTGGCATAATACATTTTACAATTTAAAATTTTTGCAAGTATTTCATTATATTTTTCTTGCAAAACTGGAAACGTAGTTGTTATATAACTGACTATGCTGTGAGCTAAATAATTTACATCTTTAGGATTTAATTCTTCTTCCTTTTGTATCCCTAATCTTGATAGTTTCTTTTGTATTTTCACTTTTTTCCTCCAAGATTTTTTATTTTCTTTTACTCTTTAAATATTTTTATCTGTATTTTGCAAATTCTTCTACAGTAAGCTGTTCTTTATCCACACAAAACCACTCCTTCTTTTTGAATATTCATATAAAACTGAATATATTATAGCATATTATATTTTATTTTCAATAATTTATTAAAAAAATACAAATAACCTTTAGATTATCTCTAAAGGTTATTTGTACTATAAGAAATACTTTTTTCTAACTCTTTACTACTTTAAAATATCCCTCTTCTATATTTACAAATTCATATCCTTCTTCTATGCTGTATTTTCCTGTAAATATTCCTGATACTTGATTAGTATGAGAATAGAATGTACCTCCAGTTATATTTTTTACTGTACCACTATAAAGAAATGTATCTGAAACAGCCCAAACATCATTATCATATTTCTTTTCAAATGTTCCACCAGAGATTAATTCTATTGTTCCATAATTTGCAACTGCACATTTGTTGCCTTTAAATGTTCCTCCAGCAATCTCCTCTACTGTAGATTTTGAACCTATGTATAATCCAAATCCTGCTACGCTCTTACCTGTTGTAGGTCTATCTCCTAATGTTGTATATGTTCCTGATTCAATTTTTTCAACAGTTGAATTACCTTTTAAATATATTCCTGATATATAGTGTCCAGTTACTTCATTATTAGATAATACTCCTATTTTTGCATCTGTCAAATATATAGGATATATTCTAGCTTCTATATTGCTATTTGTTATTTTTTCGATTGTTCCATTATTGTTAATTCCAGTATATTCAGAATTTACTGTAACATTGCCAATTTCTGTAATTTTTCCATTATTAATTATTGCATTATTGTCAGATTTTACTGTTCCATTTTTAATTGATATTGTTCCATTATTTGTTAGAGTTTTATTTCCGCTTAAAGTTTTTCCATTTAAGTCTAATTCTATATTTTTGTTTTCTGGAATAACTATATCCTCGTTAGTATCATTGATTATTGTTACTTTTGTAGTAGTATTATCTGGTATTGAATTGAATAGTTCCTTAAATGTTCCAAATTTTACTTCGTTTCCATCAATATTGGTACTAGCTACTGGTACATATATATTAAATGTATATTTACCTGTTGTATTACCTGCTTTATCATAAGCTATAACTGTATAGTTTCCTTCTAATCCAAATGATGTCCAACTTCTACTTTCTTTCCATTCTGCACCTGTATCATTATTTTTTATTAAAATATAGTCAAAATTTTTATCTGTAACACCTAATGATACTGATTCTGCTTTATCTCCGTCTTTTAAATTATCAAATTTTGGTGCTGTTCTATCAAATACTATATTTGTTCCATCTGTTGTTTCTGTAATATCTTTTCCAACATTTCCAGATAAATCAGCATATCCGCTTACTTTAAATTCAATATTTCCTTCTGCCATTTCTTCTGTCATTGTTACTTTAGCAGCATATTTATACCAAGTTTGGTCTTTAGCTTCTCCGTCTTCTCTTTGAATTATTTCTACTTGTTTACCTGCTATTGTAAATGTTGGTTCTACTGATAATTTTTCATTAAATATTGCATATACCCAAACTTCGTCTCCTACTTTTGCATAAGAATCGTTATGTTTTGTTGGTGTATTGTTTTGAATTTTTACAGTTGTTGCTTCTGGTGCTATAGTATCTTGTACTTTTACTTGTCTTCTTATTTCACTATGATTTCCTGATTTATCAGTTACTGTATACCATATATTGTAGTATCCTAATTTTGATGTATCTACTTTGTTGTCTTTTGCATCTGTCCATGTTCCGTCTTTTCCATCTTCTGAATAATATACTTTTGTTTCTGTAGTTGTTTCTAGTTCTGAATTATCATATATGTTTAGTCCTGGATCTACAAATTCAGTATCTTTTTCTACTGTCATGTATTCGTCACCTTTAAGTGAAATTTCTGGTGCTATTGTATCTTCTACAATTACTTGTCTTCTAGTTTCACTATGGTTTCCTGATGCATCAGTTACTGTATACCATATATTATAGTATCCTAGTTTTGATGTATCTACTTTGTTATCTTTTGCATCTGTCCATGTTCCGTCTTTTCCATCTTTTGAATAGTATACTTTTGTCTCAAGTGTTGGTTCTGGCTCTGCATTATCATATATGTTTAATCCTTCTTCGTTATATTCTGTGTTTATTTCAACTTTAACTGTTTCATCACCTTTAAGTGATATTTCTGGTGCTGTAGTATCTTCTACAGTTATAAATATGTCATGCCAAATTGTATTTCCATTTGCATCTGTTATTTTGTAACCAATTTTATATTCTCCTGGAACACCCATATTTACTTCATTTTTTACTCTCTCTATCACAATATCCCCTGCTGCATTGTCTGTTGCTGATACTTCTGGAAATTCTGTAAATTCTTTTGTCTTATCTGCTTCTACTGTTTTCTTCCAATAACTTGGATGAAATACTGGGTTTGTTGTATCTACTACTGTTATAAATATGTCATTATATGCTTTGTTTCCATTTGCATCTGTTGTAACATATTGTAGTTTATACTCTCCTGGTACTCCCATGTTTACTGTATTATTTACCATCTCTATTGTTGGGTTTCCTTCTGCATTATCTGTTGCTGATACTTCTGGATACATATCTTCTGTGAATGTTGCTGTTTTATCTGCTTCTATTTCTTTTGTCCAATAGCTTGGTGTAAATGTTGGGATTGTTGTATCTACTACATTTATAAATATTTTGTTTGACGCAACATTTCCAGCTTCATCAATTGCTTGATATCTTATAAAGTAGTTTCCTACATTTCCCATGTCCACTGTATTGTTAGTTAGTTTTAATGTTATATTTTCTTTATCACATAAATTATCTGATACTTCAACTGTTGGTAAATCTGTAAATTCTTCTACTGTTTTATCTGCTTCTACATCTTTTGTCCAGTAACTTGGCTTGATTTCTGGAGCTGTTCTATCATATATTATTTTGCTTCCATCTGTTGTAACTGTAATATCTTCACCAACGTTTCCTGCAACATCAGTATATCCACTTACTTTAAATTCAATATTTCCTTCTGGTATATCTTCTGTCATTTTTAATAGTGCTGCATATTTGTATCCGCTTTTTAACTCTTCTCTTTGTATAATCTTTACTTCTTTTCCAGCAATTGTAAATGTTGGTTCTACTGATAATTTTTCATCAATTTTTACATATACCCATACATCTTCGCCTTCTTTTGCCCAAGTTGTATTTGGATCTTTGCTATTTTGTATTTTTACAAAAGTAGCCTTTGGTGCAGTTTTGTCGTAAATAACTTTTGTGTAATCTGTTCTGTTTATATTAGTATTAGTTAGGTTTACCCCTTTATTTCCAGCTTCATCTTCATAACCATATACTTCTATTTGAATTTCACCTTCTGGTAATTCCATTTCTTCTGTTATTGTAAAGTCTGCTATATAATAGAATAATGTTTCTGTTGATGTGTCTGGTGCAAATGCTGTATTTAATTCAAAATCGTTATTTACTTTAATTTTTGGAGCTACTGCAAGTTTTTCTTTGAAACTTACTAGTACTCTTACTTCGTCACCATTTATTGCATATTCTATATTTCCACCATCTAAATAATGTGTTTTATTTAAAATGCCTAATTGATAATACTCTGGTGCTGTATTATCGTATGTTACTTGACCATATTTATCTGTATATGTAACATTACTGTTATTAAATGTAGATTCGTTTCCTGCCATATCTTTAACATTTGTAACTGTAAATGGCACTTCTTCTCCATCTTCTAGTTTTAATATACTATTATCTAGTTTTATATCTGCAACATATACATATTTATTGTCTAATTTTCCTCTAGACTCAAATGTTACTGTTTGTGTATTTTCTTCACTTCCAATAGTTAAAATTGGATTTTCTGCTAATTCTTCATCAAAATTTGCTTCTACTCTTAAGTATTTTCCATCACCTATATATTTACGATGGTTTTCATCATCTCTATTTAGTATATATAATGGAAATTCTGCTGTTCCTGTTACAGGAGCTGTTTTATCAAAGAATACTCTATGACCATTAGTTGGTTTTGTTTCGTCTTCTATTTTGTTTCCATACATATCCTCTAAATTTGTTATTTTTAAGGTAATTTCACCATTAACAAATTCTGTATTTTCTTCTATTTTGTATAGAATTTGGTAAATATATTTACCATCTTTTTCATTTTCTGTTACTAAAGAAGAATCTACTTCATATTCTTTACCATCATTTATTAGTGTAAATGTTGGATTATGTGCTAACATTTCATTAAATGAAATATATGCTTGTATTGTATCTCCTATTTGAGCATAGAATACTTTATTTTCGTTTTTGTCTCCATATACTAAAAGATTTGTTGCAGATCTTCTAGCAGGTGTATTATCATAGTAAAATTCATATTCTGCTTCGTTTCCTGCCATATCTCTTAGGATTATTACATTTTTACCTTCTTTTAGATATTGTTTGAAATTATCATAATTTGCATTTGACCATTGGTTTAGTCCTAATGGCACTACATTTCCATTTATTTCATATTCTTTAACTCCGATATTATCGAAGAATTTAAAACTTACTTTACTAAAATATGGTTCATTTCCTACTGTAAATCCTTCTGTCCATTCAATTGAAATTTCTGGCATAGTTCTATCATATATTACACGTCTACCATTTGTTGTAGCTGTTACATCTTCTGCCACATTTCCTGCTATATCTACTATATTACTAATTCTGAATGCAATTTCGCCTTCTGCTAATTTTGCCTCATCTTCTGCTATATTGTATCTTGCTGTATATGTATTGCTTCCCTTACTATCTAAACCGCTGTTTTCTGCTTCTAATACATACTCTGTTCCTTGGCTATCTATTAATGTAAATGTTGGAACTTCTGCTAGCTCTTCTTTAAATTTTATATTTAGTACAAGTTTATCTCCATTTGTTGCATAGAAGAATTGATATTTATTTCCATCTATTTCTTGTACATTTGCTGTCTTACCTGTAACATAATAATCTGTTGATACTCTTGTAGGTGCTGTAATATCATATATAAATGTTAGTTTTTCTTCATTTCCTGCCATGTCTCTTAAAACTATTGTATTTTCGCCTTCTACTAAATATTGTTTTATATTATTAAAGTTTGCGTCTGACCATGTATTTGGTGTTAATCCACATACATTTCCGTTTATTTCGTACTCTTTTAATAGTACAGTATCATGTAAACTAAAGCTTACTCTACTGTATGGATTTGTTCCTATTGTAAATTCTTCACCATCGTTATCTACACCATCTTTTACTATTATTTCTGGTTTTGTAATATCATATGTAAATGTGTATTTTGCTTCATTTCCTGATGTATCTCTAACTATTAGAGTGTTTTCACCTTCTATTAAGTATTGCTCTATTGCATCATAGTTTGCATCTGACCATGCATTTGGTGTTAGATTAAAAATATGGCCGTTTATTTCAAATTCTTTTAGTAATGTGTTGTCATGTAAGCTGAAACTTACTCTACTAAAATATGGTTCTGTTCCTATTGTATATTTTTGACCATTTTTGTCTTCACCGTCTTTTACTATTATTTCTGGTGCTTGTGTGTCTACTATTTCTACTACTCTTGTAGCTTTAACGGTATTTCCTCTACTGTCTGTTACTGTATATGTTATTTTGTATGTTCCTAATCTATTTGTATCTAATTCTGTTGGGTCTGGATTTTCCCATGTTGGTGCGTCTTTTGCTTGGAATCTGTATGTTAATACTACTTTATCTGTAATATCTCCATCTTCCTTATCTATTGCTGAATATCCTTTTTCTTGATATTCTGTTCCAACTTCCATTTGATATTTATTTGGGTCTACTACTGTTAAAACTGGTGCTTCATCTATTATGTTTGTTACTGTATTTGTGTTTTTACCATCTACTGTTGCAACTGCTGTTATTTCTCCTGATGTTTTTGTTACTTTTACTGTAAATAATAAAGTTAATTCTTTATCAATATCTACTTTCCAAGATATTGCTCCATTTTCTACTTTTCCATCGTTTGAGATAGTATCTTCTACTAATTCTGTTCCTTCTGGAACTAATATTGATGCATTTATTTCTTCTAATTTTCTATCGTTATTGTTTTTTAATGAAATATTGTATGTTATTTCTTCTCCTGTAATAACATATTCTGTTTTACTATTTGTTGCTGCTGACAAGATACTTTCAAGATTTGTTATATCTGCATTTATATCATTTAAATCTGCATCTAGTCCTTCTGTTTCAAATCCTACAACTGTATTCGTTGTTTCTATTGTTTCTGTTGTTGTTATTGTTTGAGTTGTAGTATTACCTCTGTTATTATTATCATTGCTATTTTCTGTTACATTATTATTTGAGCCATTATTATTTGAAACTACTACAGTATCATCTGTATTTTCTTCTGGTTCTTCCTCTTCTTCGTTTACTGGCTCTTCTGTTTTTGGTTCTTCACCTTCATTTTGTACTGGTTCTTCTGCTTTTGCAGTATCTTCCCCAGCTTGTGTTTCAGATGTACCATTGAATTCTGCCATAGCTTGTGATTCGTTATTGCTTCTAAAGTATACAACTGAACCAATTGAGATTAATACAACTAAAATGGCAACAATTGCTATTATAATGGCATTTCTCTTTGCCTTATAACTCATCTGACTTTTCATTTTTTTCCCCCATTTCTATTTTACATTTTCCCTTGCTTTAACTATAAGCCTATTTTTATTTCCATTAGTACATGTTATTAAAGTTATCTCTTTTGCTTCTTTATCTACGCTTTCTAGAACTCCAACATCATTTGGATTAGTTACAAATATGTCAAATACTTTATAATTTACTTCGTTTCCTAGTAAATCTTTTATAATTATTTCGTCATCATTTTGTAGCTCATCTATTTTTCCAAACATTGTTCCGTCTAAATAGTTATGACCTGCCATACTTAAATTTCCTACTTCGTTTACTTTTCCATTTCCTACTCTTGTAATTGATTTTTCCAAAGAGTCTTTTGTACTTTCAACTAGTATTGGATATTCTATATCTATTTTAGGTATTTTTATAGTTCCTATGATTTGATAGCCTTCATATTCTATGTATGGAAGCTCTGTTTTTTCTTCATTTGGAGTTATGCTTTCTATTTGTGATACTACTTCTTTTACTGCTTTTTCGTTTTGGTTACGTTTACTATATTCAAAACAAATAAAAACAATTAAAACTATAGCAACTATAACTAAAACTGAAAGTAATATACTAGAAATTTTTACTTTTCCTTCATTATTCATAACTATTTCCTACTTTTTATTTTTTTGTAAACTATTACTGCAATTATTAAGGCTATAACAGTTCCTAAAGCAATAAATAAAACTGTCGTATTGTCATATGTAACTGGTAAAGCTGTAGTTACTTTTTCTGTTTTTTCTACTTCTTCTGTTAAAGTTATTTCTTTTTCATATGCTGTTAAAAGTTGTACGTCTATATTACCTTCGCTATCTTTTAGCCATAGTATATATTGTGAATCTTCCTTAGCACCATATGGTTTTGTTATTTGTAAATCTTTAACTTCTGTCCAATCTTCATTACTAATATTTGTTGTAAGTACATTATATAAATTGTATAGTTCATTATATCTTTGTAATTTTGTAAATGCATCTGTTTTATCATTAAATTTGTTTATTACATTTACTACATTGAATAACTCGTTATATGTCTCTGATGTACCAACTTCAACTATTTTATAGTAATATTTTTCCCCTTGCTCTCCATTAACTGTTATTTTTTCTTCCTCTGCACTAGAATTAATTGTTATGTTTTTTGTTAAGTTTTCTATTGTTTTTAATTGTTCTACTGTTTTTGCATTATTTATTTTTATTTTCTCTCCATTTATTATTATTTTATCTTCTGTTTTTACCCATATATATGTATTTTCTGAATTAAAAAAGTTATCTTTTAATTCTTGGTCTACATATGCTATATTATTTCCTTCGCTATCTTTAGCATAGGTAATATAGTTTAGGTTTTTAGCATCTTCTGTATTTGAAAATGCAAATTCAAATTTTTTGTTTAGCAAGTCTTGAATGTAGATTATGTACTGATTATCGCTTTGCTTTAATACTAGCATTTCTTTACTTGCTGCCAAACTGTGGATTTGTAAAATACTAAATAGCATTATTACTGTAAGTAAAACTAATGCGAGTATTTTACTTTTACTCATCTTCATTTTTTTTACCCCCTTATTGAATTTTTTGACAGTAACATTATATACCATCTTTACATAAATTTCAACATTTTTCCTTAATTTAGTAAAATTTATTTAAGTCGAGAAGTTAAAAAGTAAATTCAAGATTTTGTTTAAAACTCGAATTTACTTTTTAACTTAACATTGCAAAAAAAGCTGTCATTATTACCTTCACTCTTTAATCCAGGATTATGACTTATTTAATGGTATTTATTATAAAATATATTAATTATCTACTAATTTTATTTAAAACTGCATAAATTACTAATTTAGGGTGTGGTTTGATATTCTCAATAAAATTAAAATATTTTTTCAGCTTACATATGTCACTTCTATTATACATCGCTTCTGTTGCATAATTAATACTGCATTTTATATTATTTATATTTTTATTATATTTTATTGCTAGAATCGGATAAATATCATTTTTTAAACTTATTTCATCTAATAATTTTTTAGTAACTATAATATATATAATTTCAATTAAGTATCTCGTACCAACTAAAGAAATATCATATCCTAAATATGTTAGTTCGTATACTATTTTATCTCTTATCTCATTTTTTGCTGTCATATTTTTTTTACTCCTTATATCATTTTTATATTTATATAATTAGCAATATTACCCTTCTTTATTTTTCTATTTATAAAATTCATAATTACTATTAAGATAAAAAGCATTATGAATAAAGTTGTAATTATTTCGATATATGGTATTTTAAACTTGTATAAATCGTTAAAGTTAATTTTATATTTATAAATTATATATGTTATTCCTAAACTTAATAATATACCTATCATGAGTGCTATAAATAAATACTTTGAATACTCCTTTAATATCATTTTCAATAATTGTTTCCTAGTCATTCCTATAGAAATTAATATATAGAAATATTGTTTTTTCTCTTCGAAATCAGCAACAATAATATTTATTATACTTGCTATATTGGTTATTACGCATAAAATAATTAAAATGCACATCATACTTTCGGTAATTTCCCATCTTTGAAGATTATAATTGGTTTCTTCATGAAATCCTTTTAACATGTATTCACCGCTCAACTTATTATCTACATTTATATACTCAAGTTCCTTATCTAATAATTCTCTACTATTTGCAAACACTCTTATTATCATTTTTTCTTCCACAAATGTATCATCATTTTCAGAAATACCATATAAATATTTTTCAATGTTATTTAAAGCATTTTCTTTTACTATTATACACAAATTTGGAATTTCTGAACTATATGTGAGAAGTGAATTTGGTTTTTGATTTGTTACACTAGCAATCTTCAATTTTACTTTTTTTTGATTATCTCCATATGGTGTAACCTTGTTCATATCAAATTTGGCAAGATCTTCTGTTGAAGTTAAAGAAAATGTTCCATCCCCTTTACTATTCAAGTATAATTCAATATAATCACCTGTTTTGTAATTTGTCATATATACTCCATTATAGTAATCTGTTTTTACATCAGAATAATTAAGCAATATACATTCATTATCTTTTATATTATTTATTCCAATTTGTTTTATAAACTCATTATAATTTTCTTCATCCATAGCATAAACATGACATTTTAATTCATTTGTTATATTTGTAAAAAATACTTCGTTTTTTACTTTCGGATTCTGCTGTATAACATTTTTTAATGATGAATTTATTTTGTCTTCATTCAATTGAATAAAGAAACTATTTTCCATATAACTATACATTTTTTTGATGGTTCCTGTTTTCCAAAATCTATCCTTTACATCATCAACATGTTCTTTATCTACTTCCACTGTATAGTTATATATATTTGAATTTTGTTTACTATAAACATTATTTATATTAATAGAATAACTTCGCACAATAAAAAATAAAAATGTACTTATTGTAATTCCTACAACAATACTAATATGTTTATATGAATTTATCTTTTTGTTTCTATTTAATATTAAATTATCAACCGATTTATAATTTGTTTTCTTATATTTATCTTTTAACCTCAAATAGTTTCTTCCTTTTATTCCTTCCAGAATCGATAATTTGAATATCTTTATTATAGGTAAACTGATGGCTATGAAAACTGTTATAGCTATTAGAATAAATGCAAATAAAATTTTTGTATATGGAACTGTAATAATAGTGTTTTTACAAGCCAGAGCTAGAGCCTCATTCATATTAGTTAAAACGGTTTGAAAATAATAAAAAGTATATTTGAATATTCCCATGCTAGCTACAGTGCCAATTATAAGTGAAATCATAAGAATTATTATTGCTTCATACACTATTATTTTACACAATTGTTTTTTTGTACTTCCTAAAGAACTTAACACTGCAAAATGTTTTTCCCTTTCTACAATAGAAATGTTAAATATACTATATATAATAATACTACTGGTTATTACTATTATACTAATTAAAAAAATTACTAAAAATTTTATTTGAGCATCTCTTTCATCAATTATATCCCATATTGAATAATATTTAATTAAATCTATATTTAAATCCAAATTTTGCTCTTGCATGTATTCATTTTCATAAAACTTTAATACATTTGCAATTTCTTCTGATGTATCATTAATATGCCATTTATTTTTAAAACTAACATAAGCATTAATACTATCATTAGATTTCAAATTACTTTTGTTTAAGAAAGTTATGGCTCCGATTTGATTTTCTTCTAATGTTATAATATCATCTTCTGTTGGTTCAATTATTCCAACAATCTTATATTTTATTTTTTTTCCATCTATTTCAAGTGTTACGTTTTTATTTTGTTTACCATAATTTCTACTAATAACAATTTCTTTCTCATTTTGAGGAAATCTACCACTTAATAACTTGATTCCTAAATTTTTAAATGCATTTTCATCATATGCTGTTAAATTAATACACTGTTTTATGCCTTCTAAACTTAAATTTGCCATTCCTAAATTTTTAGTTACAAATATCTCTGTTATATCAGAATTTTTTTCCAACCCATATAACTTTTTATATGATATATTCCCAAATCTTGTTTCCCAATTACCTTCGCTCTTTTTTATATTAATCATGTAATTTTGATAAATGTTAAGTATTAAAAAAATTGATGTTACTAAAATTGTCGCAATTGTTATTTCTAATATAGTTACTATACTTCTCTTTTTATTTTTTAATAAATATGTAATTGCTAATTTTAAACTAATTTCCATATTTAATCTCATTCCTTCCTGAATACGCAAATCTTAGTTTGAAAAGAATTTAATTCTGGTTAGCTAGGAAAACAAGTTTGAAATTTATAAGATGCACTTTTTGTACGTTGATTAAATTTCAAATGCAGTTTGTGAGCTCCAAAATTATAATTTTTTCAATTTTCTCCCAGTTAACTATTTTTTTTATCAAATAATATACTACCATCTTGTATTTTTATTATTCGATCTGATTTTAAAGCAATTTTTTCATTGTGTGTTACCATAATTATTGTTTGATTATATTTTTTGTTTGAATATTTAAGATATTCCATTATTTCATCAGAGTTTTTAGTATCTAAATTCCCAGTTGGCTCATCAGCTAAAATTATAGATGGATTATTTATAATGGCTCTTCCTATCGCTACTCTTTGTTGCTCACCCCCTGATAATTGTGTTGGCAAATACCTTTCCTTTCCCGATAAATTTAGTAAATCAATTATATATTTAAGCTTTTTATCTTCTATTCTTCTATTATCTAATCTTATAGGCAATTCGATATTTTCTCTTACTGTTAATATAGGTACTAAATTATAAAATTGATATATTACTCCAATATGTCTTCTTCGAAAAATTGTTAATTGATTCATATTGTATTTTGAAATATCTTCATCTTGAATATATATTTTCCCCGATGTAGGCTTATCAATTCCAGATATTAGATGAAGTAGAGTAGATTTTCCGCTTCCACTTGCTCCAATAATTGATATAAATTCCCCCTTATTTACAGAAAATGTAATATTTTTAAGTGCTTGAACCTTATTTCTGTTTTCTCCAAATGTTTTAGATAAGTTTTCAATTTTTAGCATTTCCATCATTTGTACCTCCTCTATGTTATTATATCCTTTTAAAATGACTCTAAAGTGACAAAAAGATAAAAAGTTACAATTATTTGTAACTTCCTATTTATAATATCTTATTAAAAACTTCGTTCCTTTATTAATTTCACTTTCTACTAATATATTTCCTTGTTGATATTCTATAATTTTTTTTGATAATGCAAGTCCTATTCCAAAACTATCTTTATCCGAATTTTTTCCTTTATAGAATCTATCAAATACATGTATAAGTTCTTCTTCTTTAATTCCATTCCCATCGTCTTCTATAATAATCTCTGTATACAATGCATTGTCCTTACACTTTATCAATATTCTTTTTTTTGAATGTTCAATGGAATTCTTTACTATATTAGTAATTGCTTCTACGTTCCACTTAAAATCTCCTATATATGATATGTTATTATCTAACATAACTGTAATCTCTCTATTATATATCTCAAGTAAAATTTCAACATTTTGAATAACTGTGTTAATTAACTTATGCATACTAATTCTGTCTTTTTTTAAAGTTATTGCTTTTGTATCTAGTTGTGCCATTTTTAATAAATTATCTACTAACCATTGCATTTGATCCAACTGATTTGATATATTACATATCATATTTCTGTCCTTTATTAACTGAAGTTCATCGCTTTGTAATAGGATATCTGTTGAAATTGACATTGACAGAAGTGGCGTTCTTAATTGGTGTGCGATATCTGATAAGTATTCTGAAAGTAGTTTTCTATCTTTGTTTAAATTATCTGTATATTCATGTAATCTTTTAACAGTTTGAAAAATTTCGTTCTTCATACTTCCCAACAAATTAGTATCTACTTGATTTAATATATTTTGATTTTTTATCTCTTTTATATGAATTACTATATTGCTAATTTCTTTTAACTGATTATTTAATTTCCTTTTTGCAAAATAAGTTAAAATTATATACATTCCACTTATAAATATAATAGCCAAAATTGTCAAGACTATATAGATATCATTTTCCTTTTCTATTTCATAAATAGTTACTGTTTCTTCCATATTTAAGTTATATTTATTAAAAATTTTATCTATATTGCTTTTATTTATAAATTTAAAAATTATAATAATTCCTATACACATAGCTATTACAAAGATTGCCGTTAATTTTATTAATACATTGTAATTTAAATATTTTTTATTTTTCAATTTTATAACCTATACCTTTAATTGTTTTTATAATTTTAGGATTATCTAAATCGTCCTCTATTTTTTTTCTAATTCTTCTTATATATACTGTTAGGGTATTATCATTTACAAACTTTGATGAAATATCCCATATTCTTCCTAGTAAATATTCTCGTGTTACTAATCTATTTATATTTTCTACTAATATATATAAAATTTTATATTCTAATGCTGTTAAATCAATTTTTTCGGAATTTTTGTATACCACATTGTTTTTCAAGTCGAAACTTATATTTTGAACTGTAACTATATCTTTTTTTTTATTTCTATTTAACACATTCTTAATTCTTGAAGTTAATTCTCTCATTCTAAACGTTTTTACTATGTAATCATCCGCTCCTAATTCAAGACCTTTGACAATATCATCTTCTGCATCTTTTGCAGTTAAAAATATTATTGGCAAATTTATTTTATTTTTCAAGAAACTATAAAATTCTATTCCATTTCCATCTGAGAGAACAATGTCTAATAAAATTAAATCATATTGATTTTTTATTTTTAATTTAGCTTCTTTTAATGAACTACAAGTTTCTACTAAAATCCCCTCGTTTTGTAAATATTTTTTTATTCCATCTGCTATAGTTTCATTGTCCTCTATATATAATATTTTTGACACTATAAATCCCCTTTATAATTATATCAAATTTTTTATTTCTGTACAATAAAAAATACAGAAAGATAATAAAAGATAAAAAAACAACCCATTAAATGTCTAATATTATCATTCAATAGGTTATTTTTTCTAAGCATCAAAAATATATATCATTCTTATTCTTCCACATGTGATTTTTCTAAATCTTTCATACTTAAGTTTATTCTTCCTTGATTGTCTATGTCTATGACCTTAACATTTATTTCATCTCCAACAGCAAGTACATCTTCTACCTTTTCTACTCTCTTGCTAGAAATTTTTGATATGTGGAGCAAGCCTTCTTTTCCTCCACCTAAGTCTACAAACGCTCCAAATGACATTAATTTTGTAACTACTCCATCATATACTCCACCAACTTCTATTTCTCTAACAATTTTTTCTATTATTTGAATTGCTTTTTCTCCACTTGCTGTATCGTTTGAATATACACAAACTCTGCCATCTTCTTCTATGTCTATTTTTACCCCTGTTTCTTCTATTATTTTATTAATAGTTTTTCCTCCAGTTCCAATTACATCTTTTATCTTTTCTGGATCTATTTTTGTTGTAATTATTCTTGGCGCATATTTAGAAATATCTGCACGTGGTTTATCTATAACTGGAAGCATTATTTCATCTAAAATATAATCTCTTGCTACTTTTGTTCTTTCAAATGCTTCTTTTATAATATCATATGTTAATCCATCTATTTTTATATCTACTTGTATTGCTGTAATTCCATCTTTTGTACCACCTACTTTAAAGTCCATATCTCCAAAGAAATCTTCTATTCCTTGGATATCTGTAAGCATTATATATCTGCTTGGATCATTTTTATCTGTAACTAGACCTGTTGATATTCCTGCAACTGGCTTGCTTATTGGTACTCCTGCATCCATTAATGCTAGAGTGCTTCCACAAATACTTGCTTGCGAGGTTGATCCATTTGATGAAAGTACTTCTGATACTACTCTTATTGCATATGGAAATTCATCTTCTGATGGAATTACTGGAACTAATGCTTTTTCTGCTAAAGCTCCATGTCCTATTTCTCTTCTTCCTGGTCCTCTTGATGGTCTTGCTTCTCCTACTGAATATGATGGGAAATTATATTGGTGCATATATCTTTTTGACTCTTCTTCATCTATTCCATCTAAAATTTGTTCTTCACTCTTCATTCCAAGTGTAACAACAGACATTACTTGTGTTTGTCCTCTTGTAAAAATTGCGCTACCATGTGTTCTAGGTAGTACTCCTACTTCACATGAAAGAGGTCTTATTTCGTCTATCTTTCTTCCGTCAGGACGTTTATGTTCTTCTAATATCATTTCTCTTACACATGCTTTTTCTAAATCATGTATACTGTCTGCAATTTCCATTTTTCTTTCTTCTGCCGCTTCTTCACCATATTTTTCTACTACATATGCTGTAATATCTTCTGTAATTTTATCTATGTTTGCATCTCTTACTTCTTTATCTGTAGCTTGTACATCTTGATACATTCTTTCTTTGAAGTTAGCTACTATATCTTCATAAAAATCTTTATCCACTGCAAATGATTTGTATTCAAATTTAGGCTTTCCTATTTCTGCTTTTATATTTGATATAAAGTTACAAATATTTTTTATTTCTTCATGTGCTTTTTTTATTGCTTCTAACATTGTATCATTTGGGATTTCATCTGCGCCAGCTTCAATCATTGTTATTTTTTCTAATGTACCCGCTACTGTTGCTGTTAGTTTGCTTTTATTTCTTTGCTCTACTGTTGGATTTATTACTATCTTTCCATCTACCCAGCCTACTGCTACTGCTGCTGTTGGTCCATTAAATGGAATGTCTGATATTTCTAAAGCGCAAGCTGCACCAATCATGGCACAAACCTCCGGACTATTATCTTGTTCTACAGATAATACTGTTGCTGTAACACATACATCATTTCTAAAATCCTTTGGGAATAGTGGTCTTAATGGTCTATCTATTGCTCTAGCTGTTAGAATTGCTTTATCTGTTGGCTTTCCCTCTCTTTTTGTAAAACTTCCTGGTATTTTTCCTACTGCATATAACTTTTCTTCATAATCCACTGATAATGGAAAAAAGTCTATTCCCTCTTTTGGTTCTTTTGCTGCTGTAACATTTACCATTACAACTGTGTCTCCATATTTTACAACTACACTTCCATTTGCAAGTCCTGCAATTTTTCCGTTTTCTATGCTTAACTCTCTTCCTGCTAATTTTGTACTATAACTTTTAAACATAATTTTTTTGTGTATGGCTTTTGCCATACTACTCCTTTCTTTTTTATTTTTATTATATAGCACAAAATTAGTTGTAACCTCTATACTATGCTCTTTACACAAGTAGCACATTATACAAGCTACCTACTAATTATTTGTGCTATTTTTAACTATAATCAATTTAAAATAATTAGTTCTTCAAAATGGACGTTTAGGCTTAGAAAGCCATAAACGCCCATTCGACAAAATTATTTCCTTAAACCTAATTTTTCAACAATATCTCTATATCTTTGAACATCTTTTCTTGCTAAGTAATTAAGTAAATTTCTTCTTGAACCAACCATTTTTAAAAGTCCTCTTCTTGAATGATTGTCTTTTTTGTGGACTTTTAAATGTTCTGTTAGTTCATTAATTCTTTCTGTTAAAAGAGCGATTTGTACTTCTGGTGAACCAGTATCTTTCTCATCTCTTCTATATGTTTTAATTATTTCTTGTTTCTTTTCTACTGTCATATTTTACACCTCCTAAAAATTTTAAATTTGCCTTAAACCGAGTTATAGTGGTGTTATCTCCTAAAACTAAGTAAAAGGTATATTTTTCCACATGCATTATTTTATCATAAATCATTAAGGATTGCAAGTATTTTTTTATTTTTACTAAAAAGCTGGTTACTATAATCTAAGATACATACTCTGATAGCAAGTTTACATCCACATGCTTTTCTGCTACTTTATTTCCTTCACTATCTATATACACAATTTTATTATTTTCTAGTCTAAAAATATCATTTTCTATACCATTACCATATTTTGTTTTTGTTCCCAACAACACGTCTGCATTTACTTTGTTATTTGAATCTATTATTCCCATATTCTTTAAATATGTTAAAGTTGCTTCATCTGTCTTGCCAAAAATCAAATCCATATTATTCTGCATAGAAAGTAAATTGATTTTTTCAGAAATATTATCAAGTTCAGTTGTTATTCCTGCTTTATCTATTTGCTCTAATATTCCCTTTTGCCCAAATAAAGTAAGAGTTGCAGCAGTCGCAAGGATTAACAATACTAAGATGGTAACTACTAAAGCTATTAATGTTATTCCTTTATTGTTATTTTTTCTTATGTTCATACATTTTCTCCTTTTATACAAAAGTTTATTCTTAAGTTACTTAACTTATATAATTTTACATCATCTGTTTCTTTTTTACAAGTGTTTTGTACAATTTATTATAAAACCTTACGGATAATGATTTAATAATTCCCCTATCCATAGTACTCTACTCCTGGGCAATCTTCCTTTTCTATATTTGGAAACTCAAATTTCATACTGTTACTAGATAAATATCCATCTTCTTCATGAGATTTGAAGAATTTATTTGAGCCCCTTAAAAAATTTTCATATCTTATTTCATCTCTTACATAACCATTTCCAACTATTATTGGGTCATCCCAAGTAACATCTATTGCATACCATTTTTCATCTAGCTTAACGTAGTTCCAAGCGTGAGATTCTGTTTCTCCATTTGAATTGGTACCAGTTCCACTAACTAACACACAAGGTATTCCTATTTCGTCCATTATATATTTAAAGCTTCTTGCATATCCCTCACAAACTGCTTTTCCTTCTATCATAGCACCTATAATAGAATATGGCTCATCCGCACTTAGGTCTTTGTCATATTCAACATTATTTATTAGCCAATTATGTACTTGTCTTACTTTTTCAAACTCATCATAGTTTTCTACCTGTCTTTTGATTTCTTCTCTCATTGCTTCTAAGACGTTTAGCCTGCTTTTTATAACATTTGAATTAAAACCACTTTTTAAATAATCTGTATTATCTCCGTTAGACAATTCTACACTATGTGTTGATTTTGAGCCTACTGTTGTTGTTTTTGTAATTAATGTTAGACTTTCTACATCAATATAGAAAATATCCATATTGTCATATGTAAATGCATTCCAAGCAGATTGAAATGCAATATTTAATTTTTCTTCTCCTCCTTCTGAATTTAATAAATTGTTAAACTGTGTTCCAAAATCTATTGCATACGTTCCGGATTTCATTTTTTCTATATTATCTTTAAAACCATTATAAATTACCTTTCCATAATTATCTAATTGATTATAGTAATAACTACTAGTAGACATATTTTCACTTGATGCCATGTTATTATTTATAATTGGTTCTACTATTTCTACGTTCTCTTCATTCTCTTCTTTTGCAAATTCTATGACAGTTTTTATATTATTAGTAATTCCGCCTATATTTATTACAGGATCGTCATTGTGTAAAATTCCAAATATATCTACTATTATAACTTCATAAGCTATAAACCCCATTAGGAGTACAACTATTATTAATAAAATCAAACTTACTTTACCTTTATTTTCTCTCACTGATTTAACCCTTTCTTAATTATATTCTTCAGTTACACTTTAATCTACTGACTTCATTTCTTTTATCATTAAATCTGCAAATACGCCATATCCACATTTTGAATCATTTACTAAAACATGTGTAACGGCACCAATGAATTTTCCATTTTGTAAAATTGGTGCTCCACTCATTCCCTGAATAATTCCACCTGTTTTTTCTATTAATTCTTCATCTGTAACTTTTATTAACATACTTTTATTGTCTTTGTTATTTTCTTTAAAAATTTTTTGAATTTCTATTTCATATGTTCCAATTTTTCCGTTTTCTAATTCGCATAAAATTTCTGCTTTTCCTGTTTGTATTTCACTTCTATTTGCCACTTCGACTTCTTTTGAACTGTTTAAATCTAACCTTTCAACATTAGTTACAGTTCCATATACTCCAAAAGATGTGTTCTTATAAATGTTTCCTATTTTTCTTCCATTGTCAATACTACCACGTATCTCTCCAGGAATTCCATTTTCGCCTTTTACTATGTCCAATATATTAGTTGTTGTAAGTTCTCCACTAGCTATATCTATTAGTTCTAATGTATCAACATCATTTATGCCATGACCTAATGATGCAAAACTATTACTTTCTGGATTATAAAATGTTAGAGTTCCTACACCAGCTGCTGCATCTCTAACCCATAATCCTAATTTATACTCATTTTCTGATGTTCTTACAGGTTCTATACTAGTAGTCTTTTCTTGGTCATTACTAACATATTTTATTTCTAATTTATTCCCATTAGATCTATTAACACATTCTATAAGTTCATCTGTATTTTCTATTTTAGTATTATTTATTTCAATTATTTTATCTCCAGTTTCTATACCAGAATTTTGATATGGTTTTTGTCCTTCTATTTCAGACATTCCAACTACAAGTACTCCTTCTGTATATAATTTCATTCCAATTGCTTTTCCTAATGGGATAACAGTAGTTTTAGGTATCACTTCTACTGTCACATCTTTTACTGAAAAAAGATTAAATAAGTTTAAATTTAAATCTAATTTTCCTGTCTGTTCTAGTACTTGATCATTTAAACTACTTGATGTCTGCATAGTCTGAGAATTTATTAATCCTAAACCAAATAAAGTGTTTATACTTAAAGTTTCACCTTGCATTAATATTATACTATTTGGCATTAGTGTAATATTACAAATATACACGTATATAACTATTAATACAAATATAATAAAAATTCTTTTTAAGTTTTTCATGATTATCCTTCTTTCATTTACTAGATAAAAATTTTACACATACTTTTCTCATAGGATAACCAATCTTACGATTTTTAAACTTATTTTTAATCTATTTTAATAATATAACATTTGTTAATTTATGTCAATGAAAAAAATTGGAAACATTATTGCACAGTTACAGGAAAATGGTTTAATAAGGTCAAAATACCGAAAGTCTTGTGTTTCTGATAAATATATTTGTTTTTATTTAGTTCAAAGATTATATAATTTTTATTTTTATTGGAGTGCTTAAGGTGGGGACCAACAAGTTTACAAACTGTTATACGAGGTCAAATCCGAGTATTTACAGTTTGTACGTAGCTAAAGGTCCGGAAATAAAAATCAAAATTATATAATCTTTGAACTAACAAGCATATAAAACAGAAACACAAGGCTTTTGAATATAAATCCATTTTCCTGTAACATTTCACGCATATGCACAAATAAAGATTGGTGTTTACCAATCTTTACCCTAAATCACTTAAATCAAAATTTGATTTATATAAATCATATCTCTCTCTGGCAAGTGCCGTTAAATAAGTTTGTCTTATTTGTCTTATATCATTTGAATTATATATAACGTTTTGGTTATTTTCATAATCTTCTATTGTTCCATCAATTATATCATTTATATCATAATCTCCTGTTGCATCAACTATACAATTATAACATCCAGTTAGCATTTTTCCACCTAAAGCCTGTGGATAGTAATATTGGCTTGAACTTTCATTTATTTCAACTGTTTGTCTTTGAAAACTAGCTGCTGAATACGCTCCTATTACAGTTAAAGAACCATTTTTTACTCCATCAATTAATTCCTTGCACCCTGGCTGATGGTATTCTCTATACCCATCTTTTTCTGTAATTACATATACACTTTCTGGTTTTGCTAACTCTTTATTTATGTTATTAGTTATTACTGCATAATTATTATAATATCTATATCCAATTGATGTTCCCTGCATAAAAGTTACTAAAGATACATTGTTTAATATTTTATACCAATCTTCGTCCTTTATTACTGGCATTGCATAATCATAAAGTGTTGTAGAATGGTAATTAGATATTACAGTCATTAAGTTAGTTTCTATGCTTTTTCTTATTACTGCTAATCTATGACTATTAAATATTGAACCTGCAAGCATTGGGTCATTATTTTCATCTGTGTAAAATATACTTTCGTTTCCTGTATCCTCTGATAAGTAGGTATTATCACTACCTATAGGAGTTATACCATCCTCACTTCTAATTGTATCCGCTTGTGTAATGTTGCCTAGATTATCTCTTACCCAGATACTAAATTCCTTTGCTTCATTATAATAATCAAATGCACTAGTACTCATTACTGTTCCTGACCCATATGCTTTTGTACTATTTGCATATTCTATAATTTCAGGGTCATTTATATAAGCTTTTGTATAGTCATTATATATAAAATATCTACCAGAGCCATTACCATCCTCATATATTTTTTGACTATTATAATATATATAATAATATTCCCCTTCTGAGGTACTTCCTGTTCCTTGATCATCTATGGTAATTAACTTTTCTTTTAAAGCTTCTGGTTTAATTGTTACTCCGTCATATGTTAATGTTTTTGCTCCTTCATTTACATTTTGTACATAATCTGGATTTATTAAATATCCCGATTTAGTAATATATCCGCTACCCAAATCACCGTATACTGTAATTGCATTATCTAATGTATAATTTACTACTATAATATTTCCATTTCTTAATCTATATTTTGCAGAATAATACACATATGGTTTTAAACCATTTTGAAAATTTTTTCCATCTAATTTTATATTTACTTTTTCATCTTCACCTGTTCCTGTTGTCGAATAAACATTATCATATGAAGAATATATGTAATATCCATCATACAAAGTAAATAACATAGCTGGAACATACGCCTGTAAATCATCTATTGATATTGCATACTCCAACATAGATGATATTAGAGAATTATAAAATGTATTGACAGATGCTTCAATATCCCTTATTTTAGAATCGCTAATATTTGAATATTTATTATTTACAGTATTTAATTGAAATGCTTTTACTGCATCATATGTAGCACTAATTAAAGTTCTATCATAATCAGTTTGCATTGCTATTGCGTCAATTTGATTTTGTATGTATGAAGCCATTACTAATGAAATTGGCACAATTATTATAACAAATATAACAGCTAAATGTTGTAATTTCATATTTATATATTACCTTTCACTTGTACTACCATTTACAGATACTACTCCTGAATGCTGTCCTGCTATTTGATATGAATCATTACCAGAAATCATATAGAAAAAGTTTCTTAGCATTTGTGAGATTGTTTGATTTGTATTTTTTGCTGTAACTGTTATTAAATCTCCTTCTTTCAATGTAATTCTTCCTGTTGCATCTAGTTGTTCTTCTACTTGTGTGGTGTAGATGTTATAATACAAATTTTCACCAATTTTTGTACTATCTGCTTGTGTAGTTTTTTTACCTGGATTTTCATCCAATTGTTGTATAAGTATTTCTACATCAAATGAATTTCCTGTTGCCGATATTTCACTTAAATATGCCTCATAATCTTCTAAAGTCATTTTACCGGTTGTTCTAACATCATCAACAAACTCTGTTGTAGCAGTTTGTACAGCAAGCTCTGATATATCATCAGTTCGTTCTGCAAGTGACATTAGTGGAAATACAAACATTAATATTGCAGCTAAAAATATGGCAACTACTGTAATTAAACTATCTCCCATCTTATTTCCTCCTATCCACAGCTAAATAATAATTATTTTTTTAACTAATTAATGTATATACTATAACTCTTTTTTCCTTACCTTTTACTTCTGTTATTCCTGATGTTCCGTCTTCTCCTTGGTTTGTTGTTTCATTATAGGTATATTCGCCAAGACTTTCTCTAAATTTATTATTTTTATATTTTTCTATAAAACCTCCTCTACCTAAACTTGAAGAATAATCATAATCCATACCATTGCCACTAGGCGATATAAAGGTTCCTCCTGATAGAAACATATCTAAGTTTTGCTTATAATACTTGTTATTTCCAGTCCATGGTTCATGTCTTCTTGTTTCTTCATTTGTATCAAATGAACAAATTTTTGTATCCTTATTGTTAGAATAATACCTATTTGTATATCCTTCACTCCATAGGTCTACATTTGTTTTTGTTTCATATAATTCTAATGGTGTTCCATCTGAATTTCTAAAAATTACTGTATAATTTTCCTTATAATATTTATAAAGTGTTGGAATTATTGTTTCTAACCCCACGATTCTTTCACCATTCTGGACATCACTTATTTGAATATAATCCATAAATTCTGTAACATCAGATTTTTCTAAAACAATATCGGCGGTTTCTCCTGCTTGTGTAAACATATACATAGCAAGAGATAACGCCATAACAAATACAAATATTGCAAATGCTATTTTTAAAGCATCTACTGCATTTTCCATATTTTTATTCCTCTATTAACTATTTGCTTGTATACCAATTTGTGTAACTTTTCCTGTTGCTTCATCATATCCAAAAGTTACAGTATATGTTCTTCCGGATAATATCGAGTTTTTTATCTCATTTATTTCTGTGGAAGTTGTTCCTGCTGTTCCTGTTTGAGTTGGAGCTGGTGTTGGATCTGTTGCTGTTCCAGTTATTACAGCTATTTCCTCTGATGGATCTTCTGCTGCATTATTATGAGATCTTACTTTATCACATAATCCTCTTACAACAGTTCCTCTTTTATTTGTTCCACCATATGTTTCAAATTCTTGGTTATATGCGTTTACTTCCTCCTCTGTCATTCCTGCTGCATCTTGTATTGTTCCACTAACACTTTGGTATACGTACATTCCTATACCTATAATTGCAATTGATAGTAATATTGCTCCTGCTATAATTAAAGCTTTTGAAGCGTTCTCCATAAAAAATTCCTCCTTTAATTAATTTTATCTATCAGTTTTTTAATATTAAGATCTAATCTTCTGTTTCTATGAAAGTTAATTCTTTTATCCTATTGTTATTATGTTTTTGAAGATTTGTACACTCAAAGTATGCCTCTGAATAAGCTTTCATAAAACTTTCTGTACCTCCCATTGAAATTTGTTCCATTTCAATAGTTTTATAGTCATCTTCATACTTAAATTTTATATGTATTTTTATTGAATTTTCATCATTTTCTATATACTCTCCATCATTATTTTTTTGAATATTGTTCTGCTCATTATAATCTATTGTTTTATTTATTAAACTTATTAATTCTGATGTAGGTATTTTTTTACTTATATATTCTTCGTATTGTCTAGTTATTTTTTGTACTTCTAGTGCATTTTTTCTGTAAGTATACACAGCATAAACTGAAATTAATAATATAAGTGCGCAAATAACTATGACTATTAATACTTTATTTTTCATTTCCTATCTCTTTCATTATAATATTTTATTTTATTTTATGCAAGTAGTTTACCTAAATTTCTACAAATTTCATATAATTCACTCTTTTGGTAATATTGCTAATTCCTGGTTCTTCTATACATTTAAAATACTTTATTCCAGTATTACCATTTTGGCTAACGACATCATTTTCTTTTATTAAATTTACAAGTTCTTCCTGACTTTTTGCCTCTAAATTAGTATAGTTTTTTGAACCTATTTGTACATCAATTTCTACGTAAAAATTAGGATAATTTGCATAATCAGTAACTTTTTGCGGCTCAGTAAATCCGTTTTCAGTATTTACCTTTTTAGCAAGATTAGCTAATCCCACAATCTCGTGGATTGTGCACCTAATTGGACCTGTAACTTGAGAACCATTCTCTTCTGTAGTTATATCACCATAATATTTCAAAAATTGCTGATTGAACTGTGCTATTTGTGTATCTTCCATTTGAGATGTTTTCTCTGCACTGTATTGTCCCATTACATTAAATAAATACACTCCTACAGAAATTATCATTACACCAATTAAGATTTCTGCTGCCATTATTAGGGCTTTTGATGCATTCTCCACTTTTTTTCCTCCTAATATTTTTCACCAATGGTCCAAACCCTTGGTGTGCAATAGTTGTATCGATTTTTGCGCAATTAGGGTCTGACCCCATTTGCGCAAAAATATTTTAATTTGTTTCTTCAAATCTCATACTGGTAATTCTACCATTATAATCATCATACTTAACCTCTGTACAATAAAATTTTTTACCTGTTCTGAAAGCTTCGTACTCTGTTTTTATATTAGTATACTCTTGTATTTCTTGTAATAGAGAACTTGTTGTACTATTTCTTTGCAAATAATTTTCTGGAATATCATAATCTGCCATATCACTCGGTGGCTCCATTCCAAAATCTATTGCAATTTCCCTATATGTTTTTTGTGAATAATATTTTACACTTTTATTGTTATATTTACTATTTGATTTTTCGTATTTTGCTATTTTATTTTCTATCTGTTTTTGCTGATTTGCAATTTGTTCTATTCTATATGTACCAGCTTTAAAGTATTCTGAACCTGTTACTCCAGCTGATATTACAACTGTTATTTCTATTTCTTGATAACCGTCGTCAGCTTCTCTTTTATTGTAATCTTCTTGCAAATTAGCTAAAGATAATAACTCGCTACCATAAAGTGGATTTGCATTATCCTTTGGATTTCTATTAAACTGTTCAAATCTTTGCATAAACTCAGATATTTTGCTATTATCTTCTACATCTGTTTTGGTTTGTTCTACTTCAGATAAATTTTGATAGCCAAATACAAGTAGACCAATTACTAATATTGCAACTAATATAGATCCTGCCATTATTAAGGCTTTTGATGCATTTTCCACTTTTTCCCTCCTAATATTTTTCACCAATAGGCCAGACCCCTTGGTGTGCAATAGTTGTATAGACTTTTGCGCAATTAGGGTCTGACCCCATTTGCGCAAAATATTAATAATCTGCTGCCATTCCACTCATAGAAGTACTCATACTTGTCATACCTATAAATACTAATGGTATAATTAGGTATCCTACAAATATTACAACCATCGGTGCAAATCCTATACCTCTACCTATCATACCTTTCTTAGAAATTAATCTTTCGTTTGATTCTTTTCTTTTTGCTTGATAGTAGTCTCTTTCTGTGTCTAGTTCATCAAAAGCATCTGCAATAGGTATTTTTTCAACTGCTGCTTGCAAGCTTTCGACTATACGTATAAAAGGTTGATATGATACATCTTCTTTAAGCTGTTCTAATGCTTCCCAAGGACCACTCTCGTAATTGTTAACACATTTACTTATTGGTTCTTTGAATATATTTGCATATCTCTCTAGCCATTCTAGTATTATTTCAACATTTACTCTCTCTATTCTCATAAGCATTAATATAATTGTATTGAATTGCATTACTTCATCTTCCATTTCGAGCTGCCTCATTTTTGCTTGGAATTTTAAGAGCCATATTGGGGTATTATATGCAATTACTGCAAATACCATTGCAAGCAGTACTTCAAACCATTGCATATTCTCACTATTTACTAGTTGTATTTTATTTAAAATTCTTTCTGCTGCAACTTGAATCTCATCGTCTCCACTTTCTAGATAGTCTTTATTTATTCTTCCTCTATGCATTTCTTTTATAATATCATCTACTGTTACTGTTGTATCCCCTCTAAAATGTCTTATATAATCATTATCTGATTCGGTTATTTCCATTGCATTTTTCATGTCTTTTTCCGCTATTTGCCCAATTATGTCATAATTAGCTGTTGGATCAGTAAATACATTTTGAACCACTATATTGTGTAAGTACATTATAACTAGTATTGATATTATAAAAGTTACAATGCACAGCAATATTCTATTTATATATATCCATTCCATTTTATCCTTTGATGCTGCATCCTTCATGTCTTGTTGCAATTTTCTATATTCTTTGGTGCCTTCTTTTGGAATGAATAAGTTTACAAATTTCTTTATAATTGGATTTTTATATAATTTTGCCTGCCATGGATTTTCTGTATTTTTTGTACTCATATTTACAGAACCATTATCTTTTAATTTTCTTGTAAGTATGTAACAAACAAATGTAAGTACTAAAATTAATATTTGCATTATCATTCCCATTCTACCATTATAGAATGATGCTGTAAAACTAAACATTGAAACTGCCCAATTTTTTATAGGTTCCATAAATAAGATTGGTACTATTGATATTAATGATAAGCTTTGAAATACATAATCTAGTTTATCTCTTTTCAATATTTCAAGTTGCATCTCTTGTGTTATATTATTAAGATTTTTTAAATATAATGATGCTCCTTCTACTTTTCTATCTCCAAATTCCTTTGTAAGATACGATACTCCAGCAAATTCCTTTAAATATGGATTTGGTGCTATATCATAGTATTTTTCTAATTCTCCTTCTGGATCATCTGAAATTAATACTTCGTATATTTTTTCTGCTTGTCTTGACATTTCAGGTTCTTCATCGTCTTGCGCTACCTGATAAATTGCCTCTTCTACCATGTTGTATTCATGATATGCGTGTCTAATTTCTGAGAAAAAGTTGATTTGCTGTTTTAATAGTTTATTATCTATTTTGTCTACCATTCCACCTATTACAGTATCTGCCAAAAATATTTCAAATACTAATAAGAAAGACATAAGGAGTACATTTTCATGTGTGATTAAAATTATTGCGAATGTTAGTGGAATGATTATTAATATTGCATTTGTAAGTATTTTTGAAGCTTGATGTCTAGTTAAATATTCGTCATCTATATTTATAATTTCAAGTCTTCTTCTAATTTTTAATAGATATCTTTTTATAAATGGTATTTTTAAATATATTACATATAATTTTTGATATAATATTTCGGCTGTAAACTTTTTTTCTTCAGTTCCTGCTCTTAATTTTTGTATTTCTCTTATTCCTGAAGATTGTAGTTTTTTTCTAAGCATTAAATATGCTACAACTATTATAGCAAAGACAGCTATTACACCAATTAACATATACTTTAATATATCTGTAGACATTAGTCAAAATACACCTCCTTGCTATTTATTTTACTGCTTTTGGTTTTCTTCCTCTTTTTGTTTTTTTCTCTTCAGGAATATCTTCTATTATTTCTTCTTGTGTTCCATCATCAAAAGTTTTCATTTTTATTCCCCAATTTTTTTCTAAGAATTTATCAAATTCTACTACATCGCTTTCGTCCATATTATTTCTCATTTCTATAATATTTGTCTCAGATATTGGGTTTGTAATTACATATTTACCATCATGATTTTCTATAATATTACGATATTGATATAACTCTCTATTTGTACTTTTTGTAAAATAGATTGTTGCATTATCCATAAATTTATCTAGTTTTCCCTCTAATGTTTTTTCTTTACGATGATCATATGTATACTCATTTTTTTCTTGTACTGGAATACATTCTGTAATTCTTTCTATGTATCTTCTACCTCTAAAGTCTTTTACTAAGTGTATATCAAAGTTTAATACTTGTACAACTTGTTCTTCTGCTGTTTTTTCGTTTTTGAAAACTCCTGCTCTTAGCATTGAGTTACGTAGTGCTGTTACTAAGTCTGGAAATGTTTTAGCATGGTGAGTAAATAATGTGAACTTAGATGCAACCTGTGCAGATTGTATCATCCAAGATGCTACGGGGTCTGTTGCAACCTCTCCGGATTATATTAACAGAACCATCTGTTTTCTTTTGAACGTCCAAACAGTCTTGTCCAGAAACTGTTTCTGTCTCACGCATTGAAAGAATATTTCTTGTTGGGTAGATTTTTCTTAAGTGAAGCTCGAACGCAGTCTCTGTAATACGAAGGTTCATAGTTTCGTATATATTTTCTATCATTGCCATAAGCATTGTTGTTTTTCCGACAACCTTGCTCACCAGTTAGTGATATAATTCTTGCTCCCTTTACTAAATATTTTAATAAATCTATTGTTTCTTCTTTTCCAGGTCCATGAACTATTTGTTCTAGTGCAGCACGTTTTACGTCGAATTTTCTTACGAAAAATGCCCATGTTTCAGACATGCTTGGTCTAACAACAACGACACGAGAGCCGTCTTTCATTTCATTAATCTTATATCCATTTGTATCTGATAACTGTCCTGGATTGTTGTATTTATATATGTTTTGACATACTCTTTTTAATTCCGCCTCTGATCCAAATGATAAAAATGCTAAACGAATCGATTTACCAGCATACATTATCCAAATGCTATCACAAGCCCTAGGAACTTTATGTTCTGCAATTTGGCTTAAGTAGTCTCCATCTGTTTGTGCAACTTGGCTCAAGAATGATTCTGGAAGTCCTGATACACCACCAGAAACACCATCTATATTCATATCTCTTATTTCATCTATACTACTGTATCCTTTATACTTTTGATATATTCTTTGTACTACTACGTTTATTTTATCTTCTAATGCTAACACAAAATTTTCTTTTTCATAAATTTCGTTAACTTCATCTTCTGTTATAACATATGAAGGTTTTGCTTCACCCTCTATATATTTAAGACGATCTAGTTGATATTTCTTTATTATTTCTGACAAAGCTTCATAACCAAATTCATTCTTATACATATATAGTATAATTTCAAATTTGTCTTGTGCTGTAAGAAGAGATGGGATATCAAATGGTATTGCTTTAGATACATTAGTTTCGTCTACTCCATATTCTTTATAAAGTAAATCGTAAATTAATTCTTTTACATATTTTTTGTCATTGACATCACCATATGTACAACCTTTAAGTGCTCTTTTTAATTCATATTTTTTGTTCTTTCTTCTTTTTAGCTCTTCTTCTGAAAGCCCAATGTCATAAAGGTTTATTTTTGTGATTTCGTCTAGCCTTTTTTTGACAAATTCTATCATTTTTTCCAGAGTATAAGTTTTATCGTCAACTTCTAATATATCTTCTTTTTCTTCGTTTTTTCTTTTCTTTATAAAACTAAATAGCAGCGCTAGTGCTACCACTATGACAAGTACTATTAATAAAATGTTGACCATTTTTTCCTCCTTAATTTAGGATTAAAGTTTCATTTGTAATTCCTGTAGCTTATATATTATTGCATTATCTGCTCTATTTGCTTCACTTATAAATAAATGATTTCTATCATTTTCATCAATGTTTTTTAATTTCAAGAAATAGTCAATTACTTTACCTTCTGAACATGCCTCAAAATATAATGTATTATATGGAATTGCAAGTATTTGCTTTTTTTCTTTCAAATATCTTGTAATATTTTTTACATTATATTTTGAATGTGCATCATACCTGCCTACTAAAAGTAGAATATTCGTTTTTTTATAGAATTCATCGTTTTGTCTTAATTCTATAAAATCATCTATTGTTTTTAATCTTTGTGTTATATTTATTACATTTAAATCTGATATCGAAAGTATATCATTTGTCTCTTTATAGTGCATTCTTGAACTTAAATCAACGAACACTAGATCATAATATCTATCAGCCATACGTAATATTTCAGAATAATTTCCACATATTTTTGTATATTCATCATAATCTTCTGTTTCTGGCGAAAGTAGAATATCTAATCTATCCCTTAACACTGTTTTTGAATAGTTCTTTACTATTTCTGTACTTGTTTTATTACTAACTAAAACCTTTATTAATCCTTCTATTCCAGATGTTACTCCAACAGTTGTATGACCTTGGTTTTTTATAATTGGTTTATTTAGTCTATCTAATTCCCAAAAGCAATTCTCTAAAGTTTGATCTTTAAAATTTGTTGAAACAATTAATATTTTATAGCTATGTTCTATTGCCATTTGTGTTGCAATTGCAACCATAGATAATGTTTGTCCTGTTTCTTTTAATTCATTACTTTTGAATGTTATTATTGCCATGTTTGCTCCCTTCTTTGTGAAAAAATTTCTTCTTATTTTTAAACATCTTTTTCCAGTTGTTTAAACATCTTTTTCATTTTTGCATATTCATCTTGATCTAAAATTTGCTCTACTATATAAATTAATGCCTCTTTATATTGATCACTTAATCTTTTAAATTTTATTTTTGATACTCTTTGGTTTTCTGCAATTACACTTTGATCACCTACTTCAAATGGGAAATATACAATTTCCTCATTCCAAGCCACTTTATAGCCTAATGCCAAATAATTTAAATAATCGTCATCTTCTTTGCTTGCATTCTTTGAAAATACTACTTTTGTTAATTTCATTATTTCTGTAAGTCCACTTAATATTTCTAAACCTCTCTTTAAAGTATATAAATCCAAACCAGTTACAAAATAGTTTGTATCTTCACCTTTGATTTCAAAATTATTTAGACTTTCAAAAGAATCTATGTCCAGTAATGCAAGGTCATATGGAAGCTCCGCATGTAGCGGAAGCCCCAAATACTCTTTTATTTCGTTATAATTATTAAATCCTACAGCTACATCAATTTTTTCAAATTCAGTAACATAAGCTTTAGTAGGCATTATAACCGGAACTATATACTTTGCCTTCTGGTTAACTGTCGAATCTATTACTAAAACCTTTTTATCCATTGCTACCAATATTTTAGCCACGTATAATATTAAATCTATTTTGTCATATGCACCTATAAAGCTTACTTTTTTCATTTATTCCTCCCATTTCATATAAAATTAATTTTTATTATCCGCCTAACGAATCTATATATGCTTCTCTTTCCTCTTTTAGTGCTGTGATTTCTTCTTCTGTTTTGTCTACTACACTATCTTTTGCATCCTCATTATTTGTTTCACTATCTATAGATGGTCTTACTACTCTATCATTTCTTATATCTGTATTATATCTATTAACCAATTCTTGTTTTGCCTCTTGAACTATATTTGGATCCTTAGATATAAGTGATATTGTTTCTGCATTTGGTATATATGTTGGTGATGCTGCATCTTGCATACCTGGTTCAACATATTTGTTAGCATATAATTTTGCCCCATTCATTTCATACGATTCTACAATTGCACAACTCATCATTAAAGTTTCTTCTTCATTTAGGTTGACCCAAATAGAGTTTCCCGTATCTACATCTAAAACTTGTGGAATAGTTACTTCTTTATGTGATACTACTATAAAGTCTTGTCCATTTGGCATTCTTAACCTTATATCTATATAATCCCCTGTTTGAAGTTGACTTAATAAAGTTACAACATTATATTCTTGAGTACGCACATCATCACTAGTTATTTGTCCTTCTGAAACCATTTGTGGTGTTATTACTGTGTTAGCATACATATCTATTTTAGCAATTAAAGGCAATGTTTCTAATACCTCTTTTGTGTAATGTCCATTCTCTGGGACTAAAATGTAATATTTCAATGTCTCGTCATCAAGAAGTATTTCACAATTTTCATTATTTCTTGTAATATATTGGATAGTCTCTACATTCGTTAACGTAGCTTTTTCTGTATCAGCTAGTCCGTTATAATCGTCATCTGAAATTATCTTATAACCATCATTATTATTATCTTGAATAGAAGATAGTATGTTTGAAGGATCTTTTACCTTGTATCCTGTATAAGCTTGATTTCCTTGCTCGTCTGCTAGATAGTATGTATCTAGTACTTCCAAATCTCCTATTGCATTTTCTGGCACTGTTGTAGAAAAAACACTTTCTGTCTTAAGCAAGTCACTTGTAATTATTTGTCCTGATTTAACTTCATCTGTAAGCACATATACTTTTGTAAGTGTTGCTTCCTTGTCCTTTATTTCTTTGTTCAAGTTCATTACTTGAAATATCAAAAAAGCTATAATTATACCTGTAATTAATAGCGTTATAAGTATTCCTAGTAAAAAAGAATTATTTGCTTTTCTTTGCATTGGATTCATTGCCATAATATATTCCTCCTTATAATTTGACAAAATAGTAATTCTTATTTTATTTTACATCAAAATACAAAAAAATACAATAATATTAACCATGTTGTAACATTTTTTTAATATTATTGTAATATTATTGTAATATTTTATCTTCTTCCATATCTGTGGCAATTTCTTCTACATGTATCTCCTCTGCTATTTAAAAATATTACAGGGTTTGGCTGATTACTTGTAAATGTGACTCTTGTTCTGTTTTGAATATTATCGCAATTTTGATTTTCTACACACCCCTGATTTATCTGTCCAGATAGGTTTCCACATGAATTACAAACATCATTTCTCTGAGCCAATTGATTTACTTGATTTGCTAAACAATTTACCTGGTTAGCTAAATTTGCTTGACTTTCTTGTGTTAATCTTGATGTTTGATTTGCTACTGCTAATTGATTATTTGTTTGACAGATTTGATTGGCTAAGCAATTTACTTGATTGGCTAAATTGTTCTGATTTCTTGTATCACACTGGTTTCTTGTATTAAATAGACTAAGCAAATTCTCCATACAATTATTTGTACAATTTTGTGAGTCACATCTATTTAATCTTTTTATAATTTGATGTACTAATCTGGTAAGTACTGCTGTTACATATGCAAGTATTGTATATATTATTGCATATACTAAAAAACTTGATTCAAACGCTGAATAAGTAAGTATTATTAGAACTGCAAAGAAAGTGGCAGCTACTAATAATGGACTCTTAAGTATTTTTTGTAATACAATAGCTAGTATTATTGTAGCAAGTGGTAAAGCAAAAACTAATAATAATGTATTCATAAGACCTCCATCCGAGTAGCTCATTTTATGAACTGAAACTCTTTTTATTTTGCTAATATATTTTATGTTTACATTATTATTTGTGTGAATTATGAGGCGTAAATTTTTAGCTTTTTATAAATATGTAATAACTTTATTTGAACAATAACATCTTTTAAAATAATTTCAAATATGTCGGTCAAGCTGATTTTCAAACTAATTCTAAAAAAAATTTTTGTAGCGTCCTCACGGCATAGGCGTGAGATTCCCTACAAAAATTTCTTAAGAATTAGTATTTTCAAATCACTTTCCATTCCATATTTTCATTATTTTAAAAGATGTTATTGTTCATTAAGTATGAGGAAGTATAGTTCTTAGTTATAAAAAGCTAAAAATTTACGCCTCATAATTCACACAAAGTAAAGTTAATCCTTGTGGTGGAAGAGTTTTTCCTGCTCTTGCTCTGTCCCTACTCTCAATTATATTTGGAATCTCTTCTGGTAAAATTTTTTCTAGACCAACTTCAACTAATGTTCCAGCAATAATTCTTACCATATTATATAAAAATCCGTTTCCTGTTAAATCTATTGCTATGTTTGTCCCCTCTGTAATTATATTAGCACTATAAATTGTTCTTACGCTACTTTTACTACTAGTTCCACTGGATTTAAAAGCCTTGAAATCGTGTGTTCCTTCAAAGTATTTTATAGCTTTGTTCATTGCTTCAATATTTAGCGGCGTTCCTATATGATAACATAAATTTCTATATATAGCACTTCCATATTTAGAATTATCTATCACATATCTATAAGTTTTTTTCTTGCAATTGTATCTACTATGAAATTCCTCGCTTACCTCTTCTGCGTTTTGAATTCTTATAGATTTCTTTAATTGCGAATTTAACGCAATTGGAATTTTTTCTATTTCTATATTTGAATTTGTTTTAAAATTAGCAACTTGTCCCAATGCATGAACTCCTGCATCTGTTCTACCAGATGCAATAAGATCTACCTCTTCTCCTGTTACAGATGAAATTGCTCTTTCAATTTCTCCTTGTATATTTAATTTATTGGGCTGCTTTTGCCATCCGATTAAATTCTTTACCATCATATTCTATCGTAAGTTTAATGTTTCTCATAATTATTTTTCTTCTTTGCTTTCCTTTTTCTTTTTTAATTTTTTCAAGAATTTTGGTGCATGAGTTTTTCTTGTTTCTCCAGCACTAAATCTTTTAGTTACAACATTTTTTATAAGTATATTTTTTAAGGCTTCTTCTTTTAAGTCTGCTATTAAATTTCCATCCTTTGCAATTGAAATTTTTCCTGTTTCTTCTGAAATAACCACTGCTATTGCATCTGTTTCTCTTGAAATTCCAAGTGCCGCTCTATGTCTTGTTCCAAGACCTCTAGTAATTTTTTTATCATCTGAAAGAGGTAAAATACAAGCTGCTGCTGCAATCTTATTTTTACTAATAATTATAGCTCCATCATGTAATGGTGTTTTAGGCACAAAAAGATTTACTATAAGCTGTGGAGATACATCAGCATCAATTTTAACTCCCGTATCCATAATATCGTTTAATTGTATATCTCTTTCGATAACAATTAAGCCTCCTGTCTTTGTATTAGCCATTTCTTTTGCGGCTATTACAATTTTATATATATCTTCTTTTGTTTTTGTCTCAACATTTTTCTCTAATCCAATTCCAAAAAATTTTGTAAATTTATTTGTTCCCAATTGTTCAAGCATTCTTCTAAGTTCTGGTTGGAATATTACTATTAATGCTATAACTCCATAGGTCATAAATATTGTTAAAAACCAATTTAAAATTCTTAGTTCAAATATTCCACTTAAAATAGTAATAAATATTATAAGTACTATTCCTTTTAATAATTGCCAAACTCTAGAATTTCTTGCTGATCTTATAAATTTATATCCGAATATATCCTACAATTAGTATATCTAGAATAAATATTATTAATTTAAAAGGATTTTGCGAAATATCAGTTATATAGTTGGTTAAACTAGTCCAAAATCCATTAATATTTAATGAAAAAACTTCCATATTTCCCTCCATTCGAGAATTGTTACTCGAATAATTTTACAACCTCTATAATTTACAAATTTATAGAGGTTAATTAATTAAACTAAATAATATATTAATGTTGCAGCTACTGCAAGTACCATTAATACTGCAAGTACACCAGCAATAATTCTTATTGCTAATCTTCCATAATCTCTTCTATTTTTTTCTTTTTTATTCACTTTAAATCACTCCTTATATTAACATTATGTGTTAATTTTAGTTTATTGTAAATATTGGCTTGATAATAATGAGCTTATATCAAATGGTGTTACTGTTACTGGTTCGCCATAATCTATACCATATGTTTCTACTGTTACACTTTTCATTACCGGCTCTTCTTTTGGTGTATCTGATGCTATTTCGTTTCCATCTTCATCTTTAGGAGCTTCTTCTCCTTCTTTTAAATCTGTATCTCTATAGTATACCTCAACATTAGAAATTTTTTCTACAACATCCATTCCTTCAATTACCTTTCCAAATGCTGCATATAATCCATCTAATGAATTATTATCTTCTGTCATAATAAAGAATTGGCTTCCTGCTGAGTTATATCCTTCTTCTATATATCCATAGCTGCTATAGTCCGCTCTTGCCATTGATATTACACCTTTTGTATGTTTTAAATTGTTGCTTTCATATCCATTAGCAATGAATTCTCCTGGAATATTATATTCTTCATCTGTTTCTACATTGTCTTTTATGTCACTAAGCATTGGTGATGAAGATGAATCTCCATTTTTAGCTCCACCTTGTATTACAAAGTTTGGCATTGTTCTATGGAATGTAGATCCGTTGTAAAAGCCTCTGTTGGCTAGTCTTATAAAGTTTGCTACTGTATTTGGCGCTTTATCTGGATATAGTTCAACTTTTATTGTTCCAAAATCTTCTACCTCTATAGTGGCAACTGGATTTGGTATATTAAGTGTTAATTTTTTATAAACTCCATAACATACAAAAACTATTCCTGTTATAATTAATAATATTCCTAAAATTAATAATATCCTTGTAACTATCTTTTTCATTTTGTTTCTTCCTTTCTTTTTCTCTAACACTTTACATTTTAACATATTGAATACTATTTTACAATTATTTTCACAAAAATTTTACAACTAGTAGTTACAGGATAATGATTTTTATTTTAACGTTGTACTAAAATCCTAATAAAATTTATATTTTTCAATTTTTTTGTCGCTTGTTGTCGAAACGATATAATCAAATTTAAAAGATAAAAATCTTTTAAATTTGAACGTTTCTCCAATCTGCACTCGTCTTCAAAGAAGACTCGCCAAAGTCGCTACGCACTCCTACAAAAATTTTCAAAATATAAATTTTATTAGGATTTTCAAGAGTTTCATGTTTAAAACCATTATTCTGTAACAACTAGTATCCACTATAAAATTAAATTGTCAAACACAAATTGCTCTTGCATTCTTTTTAATGATTGTTTTATTGTTCGCGCTCTTACCTCTCCTATTCCATCAACTTCATCTAGTTTTGGAATGTCTGCAAGTAATATATGTTGGAATGATTTAAATGATTTAACTAAATTTTCTACGATGTTACTTGGCATTCTTGGTATTTTACTTAAAATCCTGTAACCTCTTGTATATACACCTATTTCGTCATAATTATTAAAATCTTCATAACCTAATAAGTTTGCAATTTTTTCTGCTTTTATAAAGTTATCGTCAACTTTTTTTAGCTCACTTAATATTTTTTCAGCAGTTCTTTTCTTCCCTGGAGCTATATAGTCTTTAACTAAAAGAAGTTCTTCTTTTTCTAAATCTCCTACTGTTTCTTTTAATTGCATTTCTAAAAGTCTTCCTTCTTCTCCTAATTCATCTATTGCCCTATTTACTTCTTCTACTATTTTTTTAACCATTTCTGCTCTTTGTATGGCTGTTATTACATTCTCCAATGTCACAATATCATTAAATTCATATTCGTTTAATAAATTAATTTTGTTATCAAATACTTTTTTATATTTTTCTACTATTTGTAATGCTTGATTTGCTTTTGATATAACATCGGCTGAATTTCTAAGTACATATCTGTTGTTTCCTCTAAATAATGTTATAATTCCTCTTCTTTGAGAAATACTTATAACTAAAGCGCCTGTTTGTTTAGCCGTACGTTCAGCTGTTCTATGTCTTGTACCTGTTTCTGTTGTGTATATATCTGGTGATGGAATAAGCTGTGTATTAGCATATAATATTTTTTTAAAGTCTGAGCTTAATATAATTGCCCCATCCATTTTTGCAAGTTCATAGAGTTTGGCTGGACTAAAGTCTACATCTAGTTTAAATCCTCCATCTACTAAGTCTAGTACTTCATCCGTATCTGCTACTGCTATAAGTGCACCAGTTTTAGCATTTAGTATATTTTCCAATCCATTTCTAATTTGCGTACCAGGCGCAATTTGCTTTAATACTTCTTCAATGCCATCATTATTAGCCAATTTTGCTCACTCCTTTTTATTTATGTAAGAATTATTTCTAACATAGATTTATCATTTTTTACACAAACTATCTCTGTTTGATAACTTGCTGATTTTTCATACATTTATCTTAGTTTCAAATCTTTTATCGCTTCATTTACATTTTTTACACCTATTATATCTAATTTATAACTATCTTTCAACAGTCTTTTGTTGCTTTCTGGTATAATACATTTTTTAAATCCTAATCTTTCTGCCTCTTTTATTCTTTTTTCTATCATATTTACACTTCTTACCTCTCCTGTTAGGCCAACCTCTCCAATTGCTACCACATCTTGAGGAATACTAATGTTTTTATAACTTGATGTAGCTGCTAGTATTACGCCCAAGTCTATTGCTGGTTCTACAATTCTTATTCCACTAACAACATTTAAATATATATCCTGGTTTCCAAGTGGAATTCCTGCTTTTTTTTCAAGTACTGCGATCAATACTGCCAATCTGTTATAATCTATTCCATTTGCGGTTCTTTTTGGAAATCCAAATATGCTCGGCGTAGTTAGTGCTTGCAATTCTATTAAAAGTGGTCTAGTTCCCTCCATACTTGCTACAATTACTGAGCCTGCTGGATTATCGTTTCTTTCTGAAATAAGGATTGATGAAGGATTTGTAATTTCAACCATTCCTTCGTTTTTCATTTCAAACATTCCTACCTCGTTTGTTGAACCAAACCTATTTTTTACGCTTCTTAGTATTCTATAAGAGAAATATCTTTCGCCTTCAAGGTATAAAACTGTATCCACCATATGTTCTAAAACTCTTGGACCTGCTATATTTCCATCTTTTGTAACATGCCCTATTATTATGGTAGTTATCCCATTATCCTTGCACATCCTCATAATTCTTGATGTTATTTCTCTAACCTGACTTACAGTTCCAGCAGCTGAGGTAATTTCTTCTGAATACATGGTCTGAATAGAGTCTATAATAACTAGTTTTGGGTTAATAGAAAATATAGCTTCTTGAATATTGTCTATATTTGTTTCTCCCAAAAACATTAAATCATCATTATTTATGTTTAATCTATCTGCTCTAATTTTTACCTGTTCCGCAGATTCTTCTCCAGATATGTATAATACCTTGCCCTCACCATTTAATTTATCACAAAGCTGTAAAATAAGAGTAGACTTTCCTATTCCAGGTTCTCCTCCTACTAATACAAGTGAGCCTTTTACTAGTCCTCCTCCTAATACTCTATCAAGTTCTCCTATGCCTGTACTTGTCCTTGCAACTTCTATTCCTTCAACTTCTTTTAGTTTTCGTGGAGTACTTTTTGTTTTATTTACTCCATTTTTACCTGATGCACTTCCTAAACTGTTTACTACTTTTTCTTCATAAAATGTGTTCCATTCATTGCATGCAGGGCATTTTCCAAGCCATTTTGCTGACTCGTATCCACAACTACTACACACAAATATTGTTTTTGCTTTTGACATTATTCCTCCTAAAATAATGCTTTCCAAATTGTGTTTACATGAAATTATTTTTGCTTTAGTTACTATAACGAATCAGCTCTTATTTTAATTCACCAAAATAAACATTGCATGAGCCCAAGCAAGTCCTATTACCCAATTTGGTTGCATTGTTCCATTATCAATTTGTTCTCCTATTAAGCCATGTTCATTTGCACTATTTACTATAAATTTTATACATTCGTCTGCAATTTTATCTTCACCTATTTCTCTATAATACATTGCCATCCATAATGTTGCTATAGACCATGGACTTTTTCCTTCTCTATAATGATCTCCTTCAAATCTTAAATATCCTCCTGTATATGTTCTTAAGGTCATGTTTATTCTTTCTATTGTATTTATTACCTTCTTTTCTTTTGGACTATACATTTTGAATGGTGTAACCACTCCTAACATACTTATGTCTATTATATTATCTTTTGTATTTCTCTTTAGTGTTTTTGTATTTTGCTCGTACATATTCGTCTTTATATATGTTTCCATTTCTTTCTTATACATTTGTATTTTTTTATTTAATTTGTTTATACTTTCTAATTTTAGCCTATTTTTTTCCTCATATTCCGATTTAAAAACATTATGCATTTCTTCTATTGCATTAAATGCTGCATATATACTAGCTAAAGAATAAAGATGAACGCCCTCATTCATTTCCCACAAGTCGTAACTGACAGGAAGCTTGTTTCTATCTTCTGTATGATATGTTTTTTCTATTTCATTTTTTACTACATCGCTATTATCATGCATTCCTAATATATTATCTAAATAAACGCATAGAAACTTTATAGCATTTTCACACATTTTTAATGTGTCCTTTAAGAATTTTTTATCACCTATGGCCTTATAATGTTCATTTACTCCATACACAACTCCAGCTGTTTCATCTATTTGATATCCCCAACATGGTGCTAATCTTCCGTCTGTATAAAATCTTTGCTCCCACATTCCATTTTTACTTTGGGTTTCTTTGCAAAATATTTTATAAAATTTATCTGTTTCTTTTTGCATCTTTACTTTATCAAATGCTCTTGTTATAAATACTGCATCTCTTGGCCAACAATATCCATATCTTCCACATTGAGTTAAGTTTTCGTCTACTTCTACTGCTGCTGCAACTCCCCCTGTTTCTTTATTTGTAAGAAGAGGAAATAACAATATACTTCTTTTGTATACATTATTAAATTTTTTATTATATTCACTATTTTCTTCTTTTAATTCTATATTTATGTGCTCTTTTAAATATTTTTTCCAATATTTTTGAACACTTACTTGCTCAGATTTAATGTCTTGCTTACGAATATTTTCTATGTTCTTCCACATTTCTTCTTGGTTTGTTTTGTCATTTTCTATTACATATAAATATATGTCAAGTTCCTTTGTTTCTCCTGGCTTTATAACCCCTAGCTCATAATTTATACTAGAATCTGGGCTCATTCCTATATAATCTTTATCTTTTATTACGCCTGTCCATATATTATTTTCTGTATCATTTAGCTGATGTGCATTTATCTCTTTTTTTGAAAACATACATAATGTATTATTATGAGAATATTGCATAAGTACGTTATTTTCTATTTTTGATCCAACCATATTATTAGGGTTTGATAAGAGTTTAGTGTGTACTAAGAAATTTACATTTAGGTCTATTGTATTATTATTTTTAAAAATATACCTTTTAATCAAAACACTATTTTTCATTGATGTAAAGTCAATTTGCTTTATTTCTAAATTAAAATAGGTATTTTCTATATCTGTTGTTAATATATTAGTATCTTCTATATAGTATTGATTATACTTATTATTTTGATCCTCATGTAAATATATAATACATGAATCATTAATTTTTACGCCTGTATGAAAGAAATCTAAAAATTGCCTAAAGTCAGGTGTATGATACATAAGTCTTAAAAGCTCTCCATTTTTTGTATAACTTGCCGTTATATCTTTTCCACCTATTATAGCATCATTATAATACTTATTCTTCATTTGTTTCTCCTTTATATATTTTTTATAGAATGCAACTATTTTTTATACTACTAGAGTAATTCCATGTGGTAGATATATTTTTTTATTATGTGACAGGAAGATGGGACAAGCTATAGATGTTGAATATATCTACCAGCAAGATGGAACGGATTTTATATATACCAAACAGTAACTGCTTACTTATTCTCTACTATCTTAACAATTTGCTGTTCTAAATCTTTTAATCTCTCTTTAAGCTTTAATATCTCATTATCATCCGTATATTTATCAAGATATTCTTCTTTAACAATACTTGACATATCTTCTAACTCTTCTTTTAATGTATTCATTCTTTCTAATACCTCTAGTCTTAAATATCTTTCTCTTGCAGTATCACTAGCTTTTCCTATCATTTGAATATTTTCATCTAATTCATATGATTCTCCAAAACTTGGTATTGTAATTGGAATATTTGTATTTTCTTCTAATTTTTGTTTTAATACTAATTGCCCTTCTGGTTCTCCATGAACTAAGAAAATGTGTTTTGGTGGGTTGGTAAATGAATATACAAAATTCAAAAGTCCTTCTTGATCCGCGTGACCAGAATATCCTTCTATATATTCTATTCTTGCATTTACAGCAATTTCTTCACCAAATATTTTTACTTTTTTCTCTCCATCTACTAATTTTCTTCCTAAAGTTCCTGGTGCTTGATATCCCACAAAAAGTATTGTACTATTTGGTTCCCATAAATGGTGTTTTAAATGATGTTTTATTCTTCCAACTTCGCACATTCCGCTTGCAGATATTATTATCGCCGATTCATTGCTTGCATTAAGCTCTTTTGATTCGTCTGCCGTTCTAGTAAATTTAAGTCCTGAAAATTCAAGAGGATTATCTCCACTATTTATAACTTTTTGAGTCTCTTCATTAAACAAATCTGTATTCTCTCTAAAAACTTCTGTAGCCGATATAGCAAGTGGGCTATCTACATATACTGGAACACTCATAAGCTTTTTATACTTTTTATAAAATTCTTCACTATGCTTTTCTTCTTTTATTTTATTAAGTTCAAATAATATTTCCTGTGTTCTTCCAACTGCAAATGATGGGATAACTACAGTTCCACCTTTTTCTAATGTTTCATACACAATATCTAGGAACATATTTGCTTTATCATCATTTCTTATGTGCAATCTATTTCCATAAGTTGATTCCATTACTAAATAATCAGCATCACTTATCATTGTAGGTGGCGATAAAAGTGGTATATCATTGTTTCCTAAATCTCCTGTAAAAACTATCTTTTCTGTTTTTCCATTTTCAGTAACCCAAATTTCTACAATAGCAGAACCTAGCATATGACCTGCATCATTAAATCTAGCCTGTATATTTTCATCCAAATCTACTATTTGATCATATTTTACAGGCGAAAAAATTTCTAAACATCTTGCAGCATCTTCCGCTGTATATAAAGGTGGCAGGGGCTTTTCTCCCTTTCTTTCTCTTTTTTTATTTTTCCACTCCACTTCCATTTCTTGAATATGTCCACTATCAGGAAGCATAATTGAACATAAATCACAAGTTGCTTTTGTCGCATATAC